>NZ_JARESX010000031.1:0-87574 GCF_046026435.1 Paraburkholderia sp. RL17-381-BIF-C
CGTTGGAATTCCGATGTTCATTTACCCACTTACCTTCTGGTTAAACGTGCTCTTTGAATTGCATGTGCTCAATAGCTGCGTGTTCAATTTCGCCTTGCTTATCCGTCGTCCCCTGATTGATCGAGACAACAGCGAAGGGGAGGTGCAAGCGCACGGGCAGTGTGATTCCGATATCGAACCGCCATGGCGTCGCCGTGACACTCGATCTATTGGCGCCGCCGTGGGGCAAATCGTATCGAGCGCCGATACCGCCGTTGTCGGAAACAGGATTCCGGCAACGGCGAATGTCCCGTCACTCAAAGATTTGGGCGGCCCGCAGCTTCGCGCGCGTTACGCCTTCTGATAGCGCGGCGCGGGCGTGCCGGTCTGGGTAGCGGCGAACAGAGCGGCGCGAGCGGCGTCGTACTTTTCCCACAGGCTTTCATCAGCGACCGACGGCCACGTCAACTTCTCGCCTCGGTCGAAACCAATCAGGGCTGCATCGACCATGTTTTCGGTGCTCATCACACTCTCCTGGCGCAAGGCCGACAGAGGGATACCCGACTCGTCCCAGATCTCGGTTGCCGTGGTCGCCGGCAGAACAACCTGCAGTCTCACACCCGTGTTCTTCAATTCATCCTGGAGACCGCGGCTGAATGCCAGAACGAAAGACTTGGTGCCGCTGTACACGGAGCTGACCTCCCACGAGTGGACCGACAGCACCGACGCAACATTGATGATGTCCCCTTCATTACGTTCGAGGAAACGGGGCAGCACAGCGTGGGTGAGTCGTGTCAGTGCCACGATGTTGAGATTGATCTGTGCCATCGAGTCGCTGACGGGCGTCTTTCCCAACGGGGTGAAGCGCGCCAGGCCAGCATTGTTGACCAGCAGTGTCACGCTGGAATCGCTGGCCAGCACGTGCTCGACCTTGGCGAGATCAGCTTCCTTGGCGAGGTCCGCTACCAGGACCTGAACCTTGACGCCATAGGTTTCCGACAATTTCTGCGACAGTGCCGACAGGCGATCCGCGCGCCGGGCAACCAGGATCAGGTCGTAGCCGCGCGCAGCCAGACGGTCGGCATAGACGGCGCCAATGCCTGACGAGGCACCGGTGACCAGGGCGGTTTTGTTGCTTGCAGTCATTTTGCTACTCCAGTGGGTTAGGTTGAGCCTTCAACCATATTGATTGAGGGCTCAAGTATAAAGCCATGCTATGGGCTCGTGTCAATAGTGAAGTGCTCAACTATTTTTTGTCAGGAGAAAGTTTCAGCGATCGAACTGAAGGCGGCAGCCCCGATTGCAGAGGGGCGCCGGGCGTCGACCGTGCCGATCTGCGGAAACAAATGTTGCGGGGGCTTGTCAATACTGCAGTACTCAACGATCCTTACGCCATGAAGAAGAAATCTGCTGATATGGCGGGCGCTGGCAGCCCGCGCGTGCCCCGGAACGAAGAAAAGAGCATCTTCGAGTCGTTGGTGTGCACAAACACTGCGCTCAGGCGCGCCGCGCGCCGGTTGGGCACGCTGTACGACGATGCGCTCGCACCGCTCGGGCTGAAGGCCACTCAGGTGGGATTGCTGGCGGAAATCGAGCGCATGACTGCCGAGTCCGGGGGCCAGGCCCCCACGCTCCAGGATCTGGCGACGAAACTTGCGATCCAGATTTCTGCCGTTACACATGCGCTCCGACCCCTCGTCCGAGATGGTTTTGTCGAACTGCAGCCCGACGAGCACGACAGACGGGCGAAGCGCGCAGCGCTCACCACCGCTGGAGAGGCGCGGCTGCACGAGGCTCTTGTGCTCTGGGCCACCGCAAATCAGCGCGTCGAACAGGTCCTTGGGAGCGATTCCGCCTCCGCATTGCGTGCTTTGGCTGATCACGTCGCATCCGATGAGTTTCTGGCGGCGTACGGTCGCAGCTAGGCGAAAGACGCTCGCCAGACCGTGTTCGCCCGGAAGACCAGGCTTCGATAGCGTGTAGATTCTCGCAATCTCTGGACCTTGACGACGGCTCGGGTGTAGACGCCAGTCCAAGGAGGAGCGCCGGTATTCGCGCGTGCCTGGTACAGGGAATGCGCGGAACGGCGCCGGGCGATTCATGGCAGCGATGTTCATGATGTTGCTGCCTCTTCTGAGCAACGCGTTGGCGAGACGGCAGCCACGGGGTGATCCACCATCGCCCGCCAGGAAGCGGGCGTCTCGCCGACTATTTTCTTGAACACGGTCGCGAAATGCGCATGCGACTGGAAGCCGCACTCTAGCGCGACGTCGAGCACTCTTTGCGGGGACGATCGCAACAGTTGCTGCGCGCGGTCGATACGTCGTTTCAGCAGATACTCATGAGGCCGCACGCCGGTGGCGCGCCGAAACTGGGAGGCGAAGTGCATACGCGAGAGACCCGCGCTCGCGGCAATGTCTTCCAGCTTGACCTGCTCAGACAGGTGATCCTCGATAAAATCCACCGCGCGATTCAGACGCCATGGTTGCAACGGCGTCGCCTCACGCTGAACAGCAATGCGAGCATAGTGGCGAGCGACGATTCGCGACACGACGGCGAGGCTCACCTGCTCGACGAACATCTTGCCGAAGAGAGCGCCGTTGCTCCGTGCGGCAATGAGCGCCTGGATGAGACTTTCAAGCACCGGATCGCGGATCATGTCGGGACTGTCGAGCACAATGGCGCCTGCGCTGGCACCCTCGAAAAGGTCCTGATAGCACTCCGCCAATACCTGCTGTGAAACGAACAGATGAGCCAGGTCGGCGGACGAGTTGAAAATGGTTCGAGTCGATACGCCCGGCGCAGTGACCTGCGCAATGCCCGGCGTCATTCGACCCTGCGCGACGCGTCGGCCGGCATGGCTGAACGTGAAGTTAGCCCACTTCAGGTTCAGCGCAATACAATGCAATTCGTCATTGCCCGGGTTCGCCACTTCGAGTGGTGCATCACCGGCGTGAGTCCATCGCGTCACGACGACTGCGCCAGGATTCGCACGAGCCTCGACCTGATCTGCGTCGGCGCAGCGCCAGTGCACTTCGCTAGGAATGCTCGATGCGGGAAACGATGCCATAGCGTGTCCGTCCTTTCACAATGTTGAGCTTCGACATGGCGGCAGCCAGTCAGATCAGTTCTGCCAAGGTCGACTGCTCGAAGGTCACGATCGAGTCCTGAGCGCCGTCCCTGACTTTCCTCACCCAATTCGGATCAGCCGCCAGCGCACGTCCAACCGCAACGAGGTCGAACTCTCCATCGCCGAGGCGGCGCAACAGCGAGTCCAGCGAGGCAGCCTGGTGCTGGCCGTATTGCCGATCGGTGTCTCGAGCGTGGAGCGTGTGCAGAAAATCCGGCCCTTCGAGACCGATGGAGCCGACAGTCATAGCCGGCAAGCCGGTAATCTTTTTTGCCCAGCCCGCAAGATTAAGTGAGGAATCCGTAAATTCAGGTTCCCAAAAACGGCGCGTGGACGCATGAAAAATGCTCACACCTGCGTCCGCAAGAGGAATCAGCAGTTGTTCCAGTTCGCCGGGCGTGCGGGCTAGCCGGCTGCTGTAATCCTGAACTTTCCACTGCGAAAAACGCAGCGACACGGTGAAGTCATAGCCGACCCGGTTGCGAATTGCCTTGACGATTTCAGTGGCGAATCGAGTGCGCCCAGCGATGCTGCCTGCGTACGAATCGGTGCGGCGGTTCGTCGCTTCCCAGAAGAACTGGTCGACAAGATAGCCGTGCGCACCATGTATCTCGACGGCGTCGAAGCCGATCGCGCGCGCTGTCTGTGCGGCTTGCGCAAAAGCTTCTATCGCGTCCGCGATCTCGCTGTCGGTCATTGCATGCGAGTGGGCTCCCTCTGAGGAGGGACCCTCGGACGGTGCGCTGGGTTCGGGGCCCGTGCCGGGTTCGCGCCGCAGCCCCATATGCCAGAGCTGGACCGCAATCTTGCCACCGGCAGCATGGACGCCGTCGACTACATGCTTCCACCCGAGGATGCTTTCGGGCGAATGGATGTTCGGAATGGCTTCGTCACTCGACGCCGCCGGCCGCCCGATCGTCGTTCCTTCCGTGATGATCAGGCCGACGCCTCCCTCGGCGCGGCGTCGATAGTACGCAGCCACGTCCTCACCTGGAACGCCGCCCGGGCTCTTACGCCGCGTCATCGGCGCCATCACGATCCGGTTCGCCAATTCAAGTCCCGCGCCGTGAAACGGAGTAAACAGGTTAGTCTTTTCGCTCATTCGAAGCCTCGAATCGGTTATGCCGATAAACTTGGCGGCTGTGTCGGCGGTTCGCCAACGAACCCCATTCATGCAGAAGCGGTTACGCGACGTTGTAACGGGAAGCCGGCTTACCCGATTGGGACGCCAGAAATAGCTTTTCGCGCGCCTGGTCGTACTCTTCCCACAACCTCAAGTCTTCAACCGACGGCAAGGTGATCGATTCGCCTTGTGCCAAACCGGCCAACGCGGCGTCGACGAGATGGTCGGCGCTCATGACAACGCTCTTATCCAGGTTGGAGACAGGGAAGCCCGCGATGTCCCAGAAACCTGTGTGAGTCGCCGCCGGCATGACCAGTTGGACTTTTACGTTGGTGCCCGCGACTTCCTGCTGAAGCCCGCGAGTGAAGCTCAGGACATAACCCTTGGTGCCGCTGTACACGGTGCTGACAGGAAGTGTATGAAGCGCGAGGACGGAGCTGATATTGACGAGCGTCCCTTTGTCCCGCTGCTTGAACAACGGAAGAATGGCGTACGACAGGTGGACGAGTGCATCCACGTTCAGTGCGTTCATCGTTTCGAGGTTGCTGAGCTTCGAGTCCGTGAAACCGCCGAGCGTGCCGGCGCCGGCATTGTTGACGAGCATCGTGATGGTTGCGTCGCGGGTAATGGCGGTCACCACCGTCTCGACGCCGGATTGCGTCGTCAGGTCTTCGGCGAGGAACGTCGCACGAATGCCAAACTGCGCTGACAGGCTTTGGGCCAGTTCGCTCAGACTATCGGCATTCCGGGCGATCAACAGGAGGTCATATCCCTGCTTTGCAAGACGGTTGGCATAGACCTTGCCGATGCCGGCCGATGCGCCAGTAATGACTGCAGTACCTTTGCCTGAAGAATGGGTGCTCATAAAACCTCCGTGGGACGGGTTGGATTGCGTGCTGGGGGATCTCGCTTTCGATGGGTGGACTTTGCTGGTTTTTTTGGCATTGATATAGACGGTGGGCGCTCATATCATTAAGTCCACCCGGGAATAGGTGTCGCTCAAAATGGATAAGCTGCAGGCCATCACCGTCTTTGTCCGCGTCGTCGAGGCAGGCAGTTTTTCGGCGGTCGCACTTCAAACCAACACGACGCAGAGCGCGGTCAGCAAACAGGTGGCCGCGTTGGAGCGCGAACTCGGCACCAAACTGCTGACGCGTACGACCCGCTCGCTCGCATTGACGCAAGAAGGTGAACGCTATTTCAACCGGGTGCGACGCCTTGTGGCCGAGATGGACGAGGCCGAGGGCGAGTTGCGGCGTGGTGAGCAGCAACTGGTTGGATGGCTGCGAATCGCGGCGTCGGTTGGGTTCGGTCGAATCAAGCTCATGCCAATGATTCAGACCTTCCTGGCTGCGCATCCCGCGGTGAAGATCGATATCCGTCTGCAAGACAGCGTTGTCGATCTGGTTGAAGAGGGAATCGATGCGGCGGTTCGTATCGGCGACATGCCGGACAGTACTTTAATTGCGCGTAAGGTCGGCACTTCTCCCCGGCACATCGTCGCACACAACCGCTATTTGTCGTCGCTTCCGAAGGGACTGATGGCGCCCGTCAAGCCTGAGGATCTCGCTGCGCACAACTGCGTTGTCTACACGGAATTGCCCATGCGCAACAACTGGACTTTTACCGCGGGCAGCGCTGCGCTGGAGCCAGAAGGGACAACGCGAGTCGTTCGTGTAGCGGGTAATCTGCAAAGTAACAGCAGTGAAGTGATCCGTGCATCGGTCCTCGCGGGAATGGGCATCGGGTGTTCGCCGACCTGGCTTTTCCATGAAGAAATCGCCAGCGGCGAGGTCCAGCTACTGTTGGCCGACTGGCGACCTCCGCCGGTCTCTATTCATCTGGTCTATCCGCGCGAACGACGGAACTCAGCGAAAGTGAAGGCCTTCGCGCAGCACGTCGCGAGCGCATTGGCTGACGGGTAGCAGTACTGTTGGATTAGCCAGGTCAATCTGGCGGCACATACATCGCTCCTGCACGAATGACGACTCAGAGGCAGATCAAAACTTGAGGGGCACGCTTCGCGCGGACAATGTTTCCGTGCGAATCCTAAATCGCTGGGCGCGGAGTAAAGCCCCTGTCGAGGTAGTCAGACAGACTGGCGGCGTCTCAACACAAAAGCGTCGCCGGTGTTTCTCTGCATGCGGCGGCGCCCGCAACCAAAGGAGCTGTCATGTCTGAAAATACCCCCATCCCTCCGTTCCCACCGTTCACTCTGGAGACAGCCACGCAAAAGGTGCGCGCCGGGGAAAATGGCTGGAACTCTCGCAATCCGGAGAAAGTGTCTCTTGCCTACACGGTTGACAGCCGTTGGCGCAACCGTTCCGAATTCATCACCGGCCGCGAACAGATCGTGCCCTTTCTGCGCCGCAAGTGGGAGCGCGAGCACGAATACCGCTTGATCAAGGAGATTTGGGCGTTCACGGAAAATCATATTGCAGTCCGATTCGCTTACGAGTGGCACGACGATGCGGGCAACTGGTACCGTTCATTCGGTAACGAAAACTGGCAGTTCGCCGAAAACGGTCTGATGGCTGTGCGCCATGCATCCATCAACGATGTGCCGATCAAAGAAGCCGATCGCAAGTTTTTCTGGGCGCTGGGTCCTCGCCCGGAGGATCATCCGGGACTCAGCAGTTTTGGGTTCTAGAAACGACGCCGGTTCCTTTCTCGTCGGTTCATACTCCTCTGCCGCGCGAAATGTGAGGAGGCGATACGTATCGTCGACTCAATGTCGGATTGCGGCAGGGGAGTACTCATGTGGCGGTGAATTTGCGGCGATGCCGTCGCGTTCGAAACGGGTCGTTCGTTCGAGCGGTGAGCGCCGCCTCGCCAAACCTTCAGTCTCCTTCACGAGCCGGTGAGACGCCACTTCCGGCTGCTTTTCAGCTACTGCGGCAGCGCGGACAAGGCGATTTCTCCGGCGCTGTCCAGTTGTTCGACGTGCCAGCATGTGTCGATCAGTTTGCGGGTCCTATCCGGCGATAGAATACCTTCGGCCAGGTCCGAGAATTTCTTCTCGAGTTGCTGATCGGTCATCGGCACTTCGGTGCTGCCGATCGCGTGCTGGATGAATTTATGCAGCTTGCGCCCGTCCTTCAGTGTGATCGTCATGTCGACCTGCTCCGGCTTGATGGCCGGGTCGACGATGGTATTCACCTTCTGGCGCAGTGCCACCGTCATCGGGTCACGCACCTTCGCGTCGCTGAACTGCTTCTCACCCGCCGCGCCGTCGATCACGGCAATCGCCACCGCGTGATAGACGCTGAACTTGCCCTCGAGTCCGATCTGCGGGGTCTTCTTGCCGGTCGCCGCGGCCGCACCGAATACGCCACACGGGCGGCGCGCCGATTGATTAATACGTCGGGCCGAGATAGCCCGGAAGTCCCGGTGCGCTTTGCTGTTCGCCAGTCGAAGCGCTCGTCGCTGTCCGGACGAGGCAGTGCGGAGCGGAAAAAGCGGCCCAACGGAATTCTTTCAGCTTCGTGGTTGGTGAAAGATAAACATCTATCACCAACCACGAGACGAGCAATGTTGCTGACCGCCGGAACGCCTGCACACGGTCCCACGCGGTCAGTGTCAACTCAGCATAAAAGGCGCCTCAACATATCGCCCTCACCATGGCAGCGAGTAGGTCTTGGTATTGGTGAAACTCTTCATAGCTTCCTGCACGCCTTCCTTATAACCGAGTCCCGAATCCTTCACGCCGCCGAACGGCGTCAGTTCGAGTCGATAACCCGGTACTTCGCGTACATTCACGCTGCCCACTTCCAGTTCGGTGACGAACCGCGTGATGTAGTCGAGTCGGTTCGTGCAGACCGACGATGACAACGCGTAGTCGGTGCAGTTGGACATGCGGATCGCTTCGTCGATATTGGAGAAGCGCATGATCGGTGACACCGGCCCGAACGTCTCGTATTTGACGAGCGGCATGTCGGGCGTGACTCGATCCACGACGGTCGGCGAGTAGAGCGCGCCATCCCGGCAGTTACCCGCCAGCAGCCGCGCGCCGCGCGACAACGCGTCGTTGACCTGCTGCTCGCAGAACCGCGCGGCCGCCTCGTCGATGACCGTGCCCATGTCGACCGCGCTATCCGCGGGATTCCCGTATTTCCACGCGCGCGTCTTGTCCACGACGAGTTCGGTAAAGCGATCGGCAACCGACTCATGCACCAGCATGCGCTTGATTGCCGTGCATCGCTGGCCGGAATTCTTGTAAGAGCCCGACACGGCGAGTGAGCTGGCTTCGTCCAGATCGGCATCTTCCATCACGATGATCGGGTCGTTGCCGCCGAGTTCGAGCACCGCGCGGCGGTAGCCCATCCGGGCGGCAATCGATTTTCCGATCGACACGCCACCCGTAAACGTAATGAGATCGATCGCGGGGTTCGTGATCAGCTCATCGGCAATGACGGCAGGGTTGCCGGTCAACACTTGCAGCATCTGCACGGGCAGACCCGCCTCATAGAGAATGTCCGCCAGCAGATAGCACGACAGCGGCACCTTTTCCGACGGTTTGACGACGATACGATTGTTCGTGGCGATAGCCGGCACGATCTTGTGCGCCACCTGATTCATTGGATGGTTGAACGGCGTAATCGCGGAAATCACGCCGAGTAACGGATCGCGTTGCGTATAGACGCGGCGTTTTTTTCCGTGAGGCGTGAGGTCGCACGAGAAAATCTGGCCGTCGTCTTTCAGCACCTCGCCCGCGCCGAAAACCAGCACGTCGGCAACGCGGCCGGCTTCGTAGGTCGAGTCCTTCCAGCACAAGCCGGCCTCCGCCGTGATGAGCGCGGCGATTTCGTGCGTGCGAGCCCGGACCGCGTCGGCTGCGCGCCGCAGGATCGCCGCCCGCTCATAGCGGGTGAGGGCGGGGCGATACGCGCGCGCAAATTCGAACGCGTGACGCACGTCTTCCAGCGTCGCTTTCGGCACGGTGCCGACCAGCGTGCCGTCGTAGGGATTACGCACTTCGATCACTTCGTCGCGATGGACTTTCTCTCCACCAATACGCAACGCTTCATGACGCACCTGCCACTGAGTTTTCGTTTCCGCAATAGCGTTCATATCCGGTCCCCGGTCATTGAAGGTGATTGAGTGCGATATCGATGATGTCGAAATTGCGCAGCCGTGCCCGCTCGACAACGGATTTCGCGACCGGTTGATTGAACAGCAGCGGCACGATCTGTTCGGCGAGGCCGCCGTGCGAGCGCAGCGGTACATCGAGGCCGGACAGGTCGTGTTTGATGCGCCGTGTGCCGAGCACGACATCGCGCGTCGAGATCACGATCAGGTCGCCCATGCGCGCGGGCGGAAGTTCGAAGCGCGCGCAGCCTTCGGCGCCCGTCAGCACGACTTCGATGCCGGGTTCCGCCGAGAGCCGACGGCGCATCGCCTCGACATCGGCCGAAGGCGGAAGGTAGACCGTGGCGAACGATCCCAGCGCGCCGTGATGCACGACGTAAGGGTCGGTGATGGGCAGAATCACGCGAGCGGCGTCATGGCCGAGCCACTCGTCAAAGCGCTCCTGAAGATAGATCACGTTGGGTTCGCCGTCTTCATTGTGCTTCGCATTCATGCCGTGATCAGCCGTGATGGCGACAATCGCACCGAGTTCGTCGAGCCGCCGCAGGTAGCCGTCCATCATCTGGTAAAACGCGTTCGCACCGGGTGTGCCGGGTGCGCACTTATGCTGGACGTAGTCCGTGGTCGACAGATACATCAGGTCGATCGCGCGGGTTTCGAGCAGGCGCACGCCTGCAGCGAATACGAATTCCGACAGGTCGGCGCTGTACACGCTCGGCACCGGCTTGCCGACCAATTCCAGCACGTTGTCGATACCGTTCTCCTCGATCGTCGCCTCGTCGGCTTTCTCCGCGGAGAAGCACACGCCCGCCAGATCTTTGCCTAACAGGCGGCGCAATTTGTCTTTCGCCGTGACGACCGCCACATGCGCACCCTTTTCGGCGAAACCGGCCAGCACGGTGGGCGCGACGAGGTACTTCGGATCGTTCATCAGCACCTCGGTGCCGCTGTCGCGATCGAAAAAATAGTTGCCGCTAATGCCGTGAACGGCAGGTGGCACGCCCGTCACGATCGACAGGTTGTTCGGATTCGTGAAACTCGGCACGACGCATTCCCCCTTGAGCGCCGTGCCGGGATGCAGCAACTTGCCGAGAAAGGGCGCAACGCCCGCCGCTGCCGCCATCTCCAGATATTCATAGGCACAGCCGTCCACACAGACCACAACGACGGGTCGATGCATCCAGTTGTAGCTACGGCCGTTCACTTCGATGGAAACCGGTGTTGCGCTCATGACGTGTCCTTTGGCTAGGGTAAGTCGGGTGTTGGGGATGAGGCGTTATGTGGCAAAGTGTGGCAATACTTGACATTAAAATTGATGCTTTGTAGATTGTCAACAACAGACAACATTCTCGAAACCAAAAAAGCCGTCGTCACGAAGCTCGTAAGCAGCAGTCCCGTAGCACCGGTCGTTTTCGTCGCAGGCCGCGACGCCACTTTCTCAAGGGGTCTGGAAATGAAGGATAAGCAGGGGTCAAAGGGTCGCAGCAGTCGCTGGAATGTGGCGTTGCGTGGTCTCGTTGCCGCCGCCGTCGCATTCGGCGCGGTCCAGTTCGCGCAGGCGAAAACGCAGTTGCTCGTCTATACCGCGCTCGAAGACGAAGCCATGAAGCCGTACAAGGACGCTTTCGAAAAAGCCAACCCCGATATCGAAATCCGCTGGGTGCGCGATTCGACGGGCGCGGTGACCGCCAAGCTGCTCGCTGAAAAAAGCAATCCGCGCGCCGATGTCGTGCTCGGACTCGCGGCATCCAGTCTGACGCTGCTCGATCTGCAGGGAATGCTGATGCCCTACGCGCCGAAAGGCTTCGACAGCCTGACGCGCAAGTACAGCGACGCCAATACGCCGCCGCACTGGGTCGGCATGGACGTATGGGGCGCGACGGTCTGCTACAACCGCGTCGAGGCAGAGAAGCGCCACCTGCCTAAGCCGACCTCATGGGAAGACCTGACCAAGCCCATCTACAAGGGGATGATCGTGATGCCGAGCCCGGTGTCCTCCGGTACGGGCTATCTGGACGTGACCTCGTGGCTGCAAACGTTCGGTGACGACAAGGGCTGGAAGTACATGGACGCGCTCGACAAGAACGTCGCGCAATACGTGCACTCGGGTTCGAAGCCCTGCACGCTGGCCGGCACCGGCGAGTTTCCGATTGGCATCTCATTCGAATTTCGCGGGCACGAGTTGCAGGCCCAGGGCGCCCCGATCGATCTCATCTTCCCGAAAGAGGGACTGGGGTGGGATATGGAAGCGACGGGGATCATGAAGACCACCAAACAGCCCGAAGCGGCCAAGAAACTCGCGGATTTCATGGCCAGCAAAGAAGCCAATGAAATCACCGCGCAATGGTGGGCGATCGTTGCGTATCCCGGTGTCGCGAAGAAGCTCTCCGGCATTCCCGACAACTATTCGGAACTGCTGGTGAAAAACGATTTCACCTGGTCGGCGAAAAACCGCGACGCGATTCTCGGCGACTGGCAGAAGCGCTACGGCAGCAAGGAGCAGAAGTAGGACCGGCTTCGACAGGGTCTTGAGGAGCGCCGGGCGTGCGGTACGCACGCCCCGAACAAACGGTGAAGCAACGCGCGGCGGCGCGTCGCCGCCATGCAGGCTTGGCATCGGAGGAGTTTATGACAGCGTATTTGAGCGTGCAGAACGTCTACAAGCGGTTCAATGACACGCCGGTTCTGGAGGACATCAATCTTGGCGTGAAGCAGGGAGAGATGATCTGTTTCCTCGGCCCATCGGGATGCGGCAAGACGACTTTGCTGCGCATCATCGCCGGCCTCGAAACGCAGAGTGCCGGCCAGATCACGCAGGACGGCCGCGATATTTCGCGGCTGCCGCCCCAGCTTCGCGATTACGGCATCGTCTTTCAGTCGTATGCGTTGTTCCCCAATCTGACCATCTTCGACAACGTGGCCTACGGTCTCGTGAATCGCAAGATGAAGCGCGCGGCGATCGCCGATCGCGTCAACGAACTGCTCACGCTCGTGGGCCTGCCGGACGCGCAGCGCAAACATCCGAATCAGCTGTCGGGCGGTCAGCAGCAGCGTATCGCCCTGGCGCGGGCGCTTGCCACCTCGCCGGGGCTGCTGTTGCTCGACGAGCCGTTGTCAGCGCTGGATGCGCGTGTGCGAGTGCGGCTGCGTCAGGAGATACGTCAGTTGCAGCAGCGGCTCGGCGTGACCACGATCATGGTCACGCACGACCAGGAAGAAGCGCTTTCCATGGCCGACCGGATCGTGGTGATGAATCAGGGCGTGATCGAGCAGATCGGCACACCGCACGAAATCTATCGCGAGCCGGCGTCGCCGTTCGTTGCCGATTTCATCGGCAAGGTCAACCTGATTCCCGCCGAAGTGACACGCGACGGCAACCTCAAGGCGGGCTCGCTGGCACTGCGCTACGGGTGCGGAACGCAGCGCGCGGTGCCGGGCTCCAGGGTGTCGGCCTTCGTTCGCCCGGAAGACATCCATATCAGCGCGCCGGGTAGCGCCGCGGACAATCTGCTGCCGGCTTCGGTGGAGAAACTGGAGTTCCTCGGCGCGTTCTGCCGGGTCAGTTTCAAGGTGGACGGTCTCGGGGAGCAGGAAATCGTCGCTGACCTGTCGTTTCACGAGATGCATCGGACGAGTCTGCAGCAGGGGGCGCGCTTCGATCTGGCCATTAGCCGCGAGCACGTGTGCGTGTTTTCGGCCGCGAAGGAGCGACTTCAATGAGTGCCGTTCTGTTGGAGCGTCGCAGCGGCGACGAGGCGCACGCCGAAGTGCGTCAGAAGAGCCATTGGCACGACCGGGTCGCGCAGTTGGCGCTCGTGCTGATGTCCGCGTTTCTCGGCGTGTTTTTGCTGTTGCCGCTGGCTCTGGTGGTCGGTAAATGCTTCGTCGACGCGGACGGTCATTTTGTCGGATTGGTCAATTTCAAAGGCTATCTGGCGGACTCGGGCGTGTGGACCTCGACGCTGCATTCGGTCACGGTCGCCTGCCTGGTGACGGCCATCGTGATTCCGATGGCATTCACGTTTGCCTACGCGCTGACCCGTTCGTGCATGCCGATGAAAAACGCCGCGCGCACGGTCGCGTTGTTGCCGCTGCTCGCACCGACGTTGCTCTCCGCTGTGTCGTTCATCTACTGGTTCGGCAACTCGGGCATCCTGAAACCATTGCTTCACGGACATTCGATCTACGGGCTGCCGGGCATCGTATGCAGTCTGGTCTATGCCGCGTTTCCGCATGTGCTGATGATTCTCGTGACGGCGCTCTCGCTGTCCGACGGGCGCCTGTACGAAGCAGCGGACGCAATGGGCACGCGCCGCATGCGCAGGTTCTTCACGATCACGCTGCCGGGCGCGAAGTACGGCCTGATCAGCGCGACGATGGTGTCGTTTACGATCTGCATCAACGATTTCGGTGTGCCGGTCGTTATCGGCGGGCCTTATTCGGTGCTCTCCACCGACATTTATAAGCTGATCATCGGCTTGCAGGATTTCAACCGGAGCGCGGTTGTCAGTCTGCTGCTGCTGTGTCCC
The DNA here is from genome assembly GCF_046026435.1 of Paraburkholderia sp. RL17-381-BIF-C. Taxonomy (NCBI): domain Bacteria; kingdom Pseudomonadati; phylum Pseudomonadota; class Betaproteobacteria; order Burkholderiales; family Burkholderiaceae; genus Paraburkholderia; species Paraburkholderia sp. RL17-381-BIF-C. The sequence goes on from NZ_JARESX010000031.1 coordinate 13,850, forward strand.
GCGCTGGTTGCGTTCGCGATCGACTTTTTCATTCGCCGCAAGCAGCAGTCGCAACTCGGCGCGCGTTCCACGCCTTATCAGCCGAAACCCGCGCGCGGCTTCGACATGGCCATGCTCGGCTACTGCGGCCTCGTGTGCGCTCTGGTGCTGGCAGTGGTCGGCATTTCCGTGTTTGCCTCCTTCGTGAAGTTCTGGCCGTATCAGATGAGTCTCGGCTTGCAGCACTACAAGATGGGCCTGATTGGCGCCGGGATTTTCGATGCCTACAAGAACAGCCTGAAGATGGCGGCATGCGTGGCGATCGGCGGCACCATCATCGTGTTCGGCGGCGCGTATCTCGTCGAGAAGACGCGCGGACCGCGCTGGTTACGCGGCTTTATCAATCTGTGCGCGATTCTGCCGATGGGTGTGCCGGGACTCGTGCTGGGCATCAGCTACATCTTTCTTTTCAACTCGCCCGCCAACCCGCTCAACGGCCTTTACGGCACGCTCGCGATACTCGCGATCGTGACCGTGGTGCACTACTACTCGTCGAGTCATCTGACCGCCGTGACCGCGCTGCGTCAGATCGACAATGAGTTCGAGGCCGTCTCCGCGTCCTTGAAAGTGCCTTTCTACAGGACGTTTTTCCGCGTCACCGTGCCGGTCTGCCTGCCGTCCATCCTGCAGATTGCGCGCTATCTCTTCGTCAATGGCATGACGACCGTGTCCGCCGTCGCGTTTCTTTATTCACCCGACACGCAACCGGCCTCGGTCGCCATTCTCAATCTCGACGACGCCGGACAGATCGGACCGGCCGCGGCGATGGCCACGCTGGTCCTCGTGACAGCGGCGCTCGCCTGTCTGCTGTTTGCCGGCGTGTCGCATGGCGTATTGCGCAGAACCCAGGCATGGCGCACGTCGCGTCGTGGCTGAAACAGAAACTTCATCTGGATCTACAAGGAGCTACCGTGAATCTGTCCTCCGCACCCATTCTGCTTACTCCTGGTCCGCTCACGACCTCCGAGCGCACGCGTCAGGCGATGCTGCGCGATTGGGGATCATGGGACGGCGATTTCAATCAGATCACCGCCCGCGTCCGCCAGCAGACGCTGCGCATCGTGCATGGCGAAGACATGCATGAGTGCGTGCCGTTGCAAGGCAGCGGCACCTTCTCCGTGGAAGCCGCGATCGGCACGCTGGTGCCACGCGACGGACGGGTGTTGGTGCCGAACAATGGCGCGTACTGCCAGCGTATCGCGAAGATTTGCCGCGCACTCGGCCGGCGCCATCAGACCATCGACTATCCGGAAGACACGCAGGTCAAAGCGGCGGATGTCGATCGCGCGCTGGCGGCCGACCCCGACATCACGCATGTGGCGCTCGTGCACTGCGAAACCGGGGCAGGCGTGCTCAACCCGCTCCACGAGATTGCCGAGGTGGTCGCGAAGCACGGGCGCAGTCTGATCATCGACGCGATGAGTTCGTTCGGCGCCATTGATATCGATGCACGCCGAACGCCGTTCGACGCGGTGGTGGCGGCCTCCGGGAAGTGTCTCGAAGGTGTGCCCGGCATGGGGTTCGTGATCATTCGCCGCAGCACGCTGGAGCGCTGCGAGGGCAATAGCCCATCGCTCGCGATGGATCTGTACGATCAGTGGGTCTATATGAACCGCACCACGCAATGGCGCTTCACGCCGCCTACGCATGTCGTCGCGGCACTCGACGAGGCCATTGCGCAATACGTGGAAGAGGGTGGTCTCGAAGCGCGCGGCGCACGCTATGCAGGCAATTGCCGCGCGCTGATCGAAGGCATGGCGGCACTCGGTTTTCGACCCTTTCTCGATCCGTCGATTCAGGCGCCGATCATCGTCACGTTTCATGCCCCCGACGATCCTCGCTATGACTTCAAGACCTTCTACACGGAAGTGAAAAAGCGCGGCTACATCCTGTACCCCGGCAAGCTGACCCAGTTGGAGACGTTCCGTGTCGGCTGTATCGGGCACTTCGGCGAATCGGGCATTCCGGGTGCGGTCGCGGCGATTGCCGACACGCTCCGAGTCATGGGAATCGAGCGGGTTTCGGCGAAAGCGCTGGCCTGAAGCGGCCGGCGCGGAGGCTTGTTCTTGCTTGAAGCGCGAGCAAGCCTCGCTTTCTCCGAATGGAATACAACCGTTGGGTCAATGCGAGCCATTTATGCGTCCGTTCTGGATTGAACAAGCACTCTTTGCCGACGGTTCGTTGGCGCCCGCCTTGCAAGGCGCGACGACTGCGGATGTCTGCATCGTCGGCGGCGGCTTTACCGGTTTGTGGACGGCCATTCAGGCCAAGCAGAAAAGGCCCGACCTCGACATTGTGATCATCGAGAGCGATCTGTGCGGCGCAGGTGCGAGTGGCCGCAACGGTGGCTGTCTGCTGACGTGGTCGACCAAGTTCTTCACGTTGCGGCGACTGTTTGGTGAGGCGGAGGCGATCCGGCTGGTGAAAGCGTCCGAAGCGGCCGTCGGGCGGATTCGCGACTTCTGCGCCGACAACGCGATCGACGCCGAACTGCGGCTCGACGGCACGCTCTACACGGCGACTTCACGCGCGCAAATCGGCCTGCTCGACCCGGTCATTGCCGCGCTGAGCGAGCACGGCATCAATTCGTATCAGCATCTTTCGCCACAAGAAGTGGCGAGCCGGTCCGGCTCCGCGCGCAATCTCGGCGGCGTGTATTCGCCGGTCGCCGCAACGGTCCATCCGGGCAAGCTCGTGCGCGGGCTGCGGCGCGTCGCGATGGCGATGGGTATTCGTCTTTACGAGCGCACGCCGATGCTCGACTTCGCTGCCGGCGAACGCGTGACGGTGCGCACACCCGCCGGCAGCGTCAGCGCGCCAAAACTGGTGCTCGCGATCAATGCGTGGATGGCGAGCCGCTTCCGGCAGTTCGAGCGCACGCTGGCGGTCGTTTCAAGCGACATGGTCGTCACCGAGCGATGCCCGGAGTTGCTGCAGCAAATCGGTTTGAAAGACGGTGTGTCGGTGCTCGACTCGAGGATCTTCGTCTACTACTACCGCAGCACGCCGGACGGGCGGCTGATGCTGGGCAAGGGCGGCAACACGTTTGCCTGGCGAGGCCGGATCGCCCCGGTGTTCGATCAGCGCTCGCCTTATGAAGCCGATTTGACGCGAGGTCTGCACGATTTCTTTCCGGCGCTGCGCGACGTGCCGGTCACCGCGAGCTGGAACGGCCCATCGGATCGGTCTGTCACCGGCTTTCCTTTTTTCGGCCGGCTCGACGGCGCGCCAAACGTGCTCTACGGCTTTGGCTATTCCGGCAATGGCGTTGGACCGACGTATATGGGCGGACAGATCCTGTCCTCGCTGCTGCTCGAACTCGACAACGAGTGGACGCGTAGTCCTTTGACGAATGGCCCGTTAGGGTATTTTCCGCCCGAACCGATCCGCTTCGTGGGCTCGATAACGGTGCGTGATGCAATCCGGCGCAAGGAACGCGCGGAAGACGAGGACCGCCAGCCGTGGCTCGTCGATCGCCTTCTCAGCAAACTGGCTAGCGCCGCCGGCAAGTCGGATAAAGGGTAGCGGCGCCGCTCAGCCGGTCTGGCTCGCGGTGGGCAGCGGCGCTGAAGCAACCCAGCGCTCGTGGGCGCGCCGCATTCTGGCGAGGCCGTGCGCCACGTGTTCCCGCACGAGCGCGACGGCGCGCTCGGCGTCGCCTTTCGCGAGTGCGTTGACGATTTTTTCGTGCTCCGTGACCGATGTTGTCAGCGCGCTCTTTTCCGTTTCGATGGCCGCTTGACGCAGCAATCCTAGCTGACGCACGAGATGGCGATACGTTTCGAGCAAATGCTGGTTGCCCACGCCCGAGACCATGGCGTCGTGCAACTGGACATTCAGTGTCGTGTACCGGGCGAGGTCGTGGTCTTTCTTCGCCGATTTCATCGCGGCGATGATGCCTTTGAGGGTGGCCAGCGTTTCAGGCGTCATTCGCTCGGCTAGTGCGCGGGCCACGGATTCGTCCAGCATTGCCCGCACTTCGTAGATCTCTTCCGCTTCGCGCAGCGACAACGCGCGCACCGTGACGCCACGGTTCTTTTCGGTTTTCAGCAAGCCGGCCTGTTCCAGCGCTCGAAACGCTTCGCGCAAGGGTCCGCGCGACACGTTCAGGCGCGCGGAAACTTCGACTTCGTTCAACTTTTCGCCGGGGGCGAATTCGCCCGAGGCGATACCGCGTTCAAGCGTTTCCTGGACTAACGTGGCAAGCGAGTGCCGCTGCAGCAATTCAATCGCGCTGGATGGGGTTGGCGTGGTCATTGATGAGCGGTTGGAAGTGAGGGTTGGGAGTGCGTAGGGTTGGCTTTCCGAACATAGCGTGACGCCTTGTTTATTGTCAACAACGATCCGCACGGCGGTGCGGGCCGCGCGGGTTTCGATCAGGAGCTCGTGACCGTTGAACGCTCCGCGATGTCCGCCCAACTCCCGCTACTTCGCTGCTCCCGCTACTTCTGTGCGGCCAATACGGCCTGCGTGCCCGTCTCGAAGTCAGAGGCGTCGTGGCGCTCGTGTAATTGATCCGACAGCTCGCCAAAGACACGGTTGACCATCCGTCCGCGACGCACGGCCGGGCGTTCGCCGATCGCATTAGCCCAGCGCTGAACGTGCCGATAGTCCTGCACCGACAGGAATTCGGCCGCATCGTAGAGCCACCCTTTGACGAGGCCGCCGTACCAAGGCCAGATCGCCATGTCGGCGATCGTGTACTCACTGCCCGCCACGTATTCGTTACCCGCGAGCCGCTGGTCGAGCACGTCGAGCTGACGTTTGACTTCCATGGCGAAGCGGTCGATCGCATATTCGATCTTTGTCGGCGCGTATGCGTAGAAGTGGCCGAGGCCGCCGCCCAGATACGGCGCGCTTCCCATCTGCCAGAACAACCACGACAGGCATTCGGCGCGAGCGCCGGGCTCGGTCGGCAAAAACGCGCCGAATTTTTCGGCGAGATAGAGCAGAATCGAGCCGGACTCGAAAACCCGGATCGGCTTGGGGCCGCTGCGATCCATCAGCGCGGGGATCTTGGAGTTCGGATTCACCTCCACGAAGCCGCTGCCGAACTGATCGCCGTCGCCGATCCTGATCAGCCACGCGTCATACTCCGCGCCGCTATGACCGCTCGCGAGCAGTTCCTCGAGAAGTATTGTGACCTTCACGCCGTTGGGCGTTGCCAGCGAGTACAGCTGAAGAGGATGGCGGCCAACCGGCAGTTCCTTCTCGTGCGTGGCGCCCGCGATAGGGCGGTTGATGTTCGCGAAGCGGCCACCGTTCTCCTTGTTCCAGGTCCAGACTTTCGGCGGCACGTAATCGGCGCGGTCACTCATGCTCAAGCTCCTTTGTGTCTCGGGGGACAGGGTGTTTTCGCAGTGAGATTAACAAATCGGCGCGAAATGCGCTGGCGGCCGCGCGCCGCCAGGACATGGACCGGGCGCGGCCCGCAGCCTGTCGATCGTGCCTGCGATACGCGTTGGCGCCGTGCGATCCGCATGGACAGGAACGGGGAATGCTGAGGCAGGGAAATGCGCGTCTGCGCGATTCCCAAGCACTCGGCCACTCAGTCGTAGTGAAAAGATGCTTTGTGGGCTTACCATTTAACACATTGAAACCGCTTCGCATCCAATGCCTGACAAAGGAGCTCATGATGGACGATCCGTACGATCTTCAGCGCTTTGTCGATGCGCAGAACCCGGTCTATGCCGACGTTCGCGAAGAACTCGCCGCAGGGCGGAAGCGCAGCCACTGGATGTGGTTCGTATTTCCACAAATCAGCGGCCTCGGCTCGAGCGCGATGGCGCGCCGTTTTGCGATTTCGTCGTTGCCGGAGGCGGAGGCCTATATGCGGCATCCGGTGCTCGGCCAGCGTCTTCGGGAAACGGCGCGGCTCGTCAATCTGGTGCAGGACCGCTCGATCGAGGACATTTTCGGCTATCCGGATTATCTGAAGTTCCGCTCGTCGATGACGCTGTTCGCGCGCGCAACGAGCGACAACGAAGTGTTCGTCGAGGCGCTGCGCAAATATTTCGATGGCGAGGCGGATCCCGACACGCTGCGTTTGCTATAGATGCGGCGCAATCGGCCGTGCATCGTGCGGTTGTGATTCGCGGCGTCACTTCGGGGAGCAAAAACGCATGCCAAAAGGTTCTGTATCGACTCCGTTTCGTGTTTTCGAGCGTGTGGTCATCAGCCTCTATGATGGTGGCGTCCTGTCGCCAGCGGTACTTGAACGTGTCATTGGGGCATTTGTGCAAGCGGGTACCGACTGGCGCAGCACCACGAGTGCGAGGTCTGTAGATAACCGCTCGCTGCATGAAATCGTCGTGCTGACAATGCTGCCGGGCGAAGCCCCGAAATCGGCTTTAGCTTCGTTCATGGCCGTGGTCGAACACATTGCCGGAGAGTCGCTGCCGACTCGCGCCACAAGCCAAACTGCAGGTGCAAGCGCCGACGACGCTCGGCCTGCCCGCGCAAAAAACAGAAAACAGGCCGATACAGACGAAGACAACGCCACGGAAGAATTACTCGCCCAATTGTCCGGCAGCGCGCAACCGGACAAACGCCGGCGCACAAAAAAGCGAGCCCGCCGGCGCGTTCGAATAGCTTCAATCCCTTCCTGAATGCGGCGTTGCCGCGTACAAAGAAGTCGTGACGTCAACCACGGCTCGCCGCTGCTTTGTCGATTTCTTGCCGCCGCACGCCTGCGATTGATGTTCGTCAAACCCAATCAGCCCGCTGGACCGATGATGTCTTCACTACTCCGCTTGGACTCCATGGAGCACATCATGATCCGCTCAGAAAGCAGAATCATTTTTGCGGCAATCGCCGTATTCGTCGCACTGGCAGGTATTGGGGCGTCGATCCGCGGTTTGCTCTTCGACCAGCCGCCGGTGTTTCGCTACGGCGTCGCGGCCCTGATCGTCGGCGTCGCGTGCTTTGTCATGTTGCTCAATTCGACGGCCGACAGCGATCGGCAAAGGTAAGTGCAGGGTATTGCGCGGCAGTGCTTATGCAGGATCCGCGCGGTGCTCGTACTTCGCAGCTTCCGGCGCCTCGGCCGGATCCGCTGGCGACAGCCGCAGCGCGCCCCAACCGAGCGGCGCAAACACGCGGCCTCCAGCCAGTTCCACGAGTTCGACGAACCTTTCGAGCGACACCCCCGCGACGATCTGAACCGGCGCATTGTTGACGAAATCCTGAGTACGCAGCCATGGTGCGTCGCCGCTGTTGATTTCGTTGACGCTGCGCGCGCGACCGTCGTATCCGGCGTCGGGCGGCAACAGCGGCCCGTCGAACGCAACGGTCAGGATCTGCTGCGCCGCGTCCTCGTAAGGCAGGCCGGCGTGCCGCTCGTAGGGCGCGCGTTCCCAGCCGTCGCCCCATTGCTCGTTGAGCGGCAAGCGCGTGAAATAAGCCCACGGTACGCGCACGAAGCAAAGCCCGTAAGCGTGACGCACGCCGTCCAGATCGGTGCTCAGTCCCATGGCGATGGCCTCGGTAATGTGGATGAAATCAGCGCTTCACACGTCGCTGTCGGAGGCGAACAGGCCGTGTTCCGGCTGCACCCGTTCGTTGTCGATACATTGCACATGCCAATGGCCGGTCATCAGGGCGCGGCCGCGTTCCGCGCACCACTGGGCGCGTCCGGTCTCGCCTTCGAACGGCCCGTCGAGTTCGTTCAGATCGAGCCCTTCGAGCACACAGACGGGCGTCGTGTCGTGCGGGCCGCACACGAGCGTGTTGCCGCAATCCATATGCAGCGTGCCCCAATCGGGCAGTTCGAGACCGAGGTGGCCTTCACGCGACCACTGCCGCGCATCCTTATCGAGCCACAGGATTGCAAAAGCCATCGGATGGACACGATCGAACGTGTCGAGGTGGACAGTGAGACGCATGAAATTTCTCCGAAACGTACGGTCGTCGTTCAATCTAGGCAGACCGCGGATAACGCGGCCTCGATGGGCGGGCTTATCGACTGCTCATCGACTCCTTATTGACTCAATACCCATTGCACCAGCGTATGCGCGTCTTCAGCCGACAGTGGGCCGCCGCGGTCGCCCGGCAGCGGCATCGGCATATCGCCCCAATGCGCTTTGCCGCCGAGGCGCAACTTGTGCTCGAGCATGAACTGCGCATTTGGCACGTTGCGATAACGCTCGGCGATCTGCTGGAACGACGGGGCGAGGAATGGCGCATCGTGTGTGTGGCAAAACATGCAGTGCTGCTGGTCGACCAGGGCGGTCGGTTCCGGTTCGGCATGAGCGGAGCCGGCGGCCAGCACTAACACGGCACATGCAGACAGACAGTTTCGGACTAAGGCGATCACGGCACGTGCTCCTGTGCAAAGGATGAGTCCAGTGTACGGAGGCCAGATTGGGTGCCGTTGACTTTCGTCAATCAGGACGCAATGCCTGAATTTGACGTACTGTGTAGAGGTCCTATGCTGCTGACAGGCGGGCGACGCATAGGTCGCATTCGCCCCGGTGCGTGGCGCGCGACGCGTAGGTGCGCGAATACGACCGTTCCAGTCTTGCGACCTGCGCAGTGAACCAGGTGACGGTCATGAAGATTCATTTTCCTGAAGAACTTCCGGAGTATTGTGCGCGCGATCTCGTCATCGCGTTTCCGGCCGAAGTGGACGGCGAGCGCGTGCAGTGCGCGATCACCGCTGAGGCCCTCGAAGATCATTTCGGTGCCGCGTCGCTGCGCGAAGACGATCTGATTGCCGCGTTCAACTCGAACCGGCATCCCATCGAACATGCTGCAAGACAGTTGCTCCACGAGATCGGCGGCAAACCGGTGCTGATGCATAGCGGCTACTTCCGCTTTTGCGAGTGAGCGCCTGCGAGGCAGCCGGCGGTCGCTGCAGTGTCCTTATCGCCATGCCGCCGCGGCAGCACTCGATGTATACGCCGGCTTACCCGGTTTGAGGAGAACCTTATGCGTGCGATGGTGTTCGACGGTAGCGCAGCGCTGCTGCGTGAGCAGGAGGTGCCGGATCCGACGCCCGGTCCCGGGCAGATCCTCATCCAGATTCACGCATGCGGCGTGTGCCGCACCGATCTCCATCTGGTCGATCATGAACTCGAGCATCCCAAGCAGCCTGTGATCCCGGGCCACGAGATCGTCGGCACCGTGGCCGGGCTCGGTGCGGGGGTGACGGGCTTCGCGCTCGGCGACCGGGTGGGTGTGCCATGGGTCGGCCATACCTGCGGACATTGCCGCTACTGCCTGTCGGCGCGGGAAAATCTCTGCGACGCACCGGGCTTCACGGGCTACACGATCGACGGTGGTTACGCCGAGCGCACCGTCGCCGACAGTCGCTACTGCTTCCATCTGCCCGCGCAGTATTCGGATATCGAAGCGGCGCCGTTACTGTGCGCGGGACTCATCGGATATCGCACGCTGAGCATGGCGGGCGACGCCCAACGGATCGGTATTTACGGTTTCGGCGCAGCGGCGCATATCGTCGCGCAGGTCGCGCGTCATCAAGGGCGCACGGTGTATGCGTTCACGCGCCCCGGCGATCACGCGGCCCAGCAACTCGCGTTGCGTCTCGGGGCAGCGTGGGCGGGCGGCAGCGACGAAATGCCTCCGGCTGAGCTGGATGCAGCCCTGATTTTTGCGCCGGTCGGCGCGCTCGTTCCGCAAGCATTGCGCGCTGTCGCGAAAGGGGGGACGGTTGTCTGCGGCGGGATCCACATGAGCGACATTCCGTCGTTCCCGTACGCATTTCTATGGGGCGAGCGGCACGTGGTATCCGTCGCCAATCTGACGCGCGAGGACGGACTCGCTTTCATGCGAATTGCTACCGAGCATCGCCTCGAGATCGACACGACAACTTATGCGCTGACGGAGGCGAACCGGGCGCTTAGCGATCTGCGGGAGGGCAAGTTGACAGGTGCCGCAGTGCTCGCCGTTGGGTAGCGTGCGCGGATATTCGCTCATTGGCCACCTTTGGCGCCTGTTTCGCGCCGACGGCGGCTCCTGACTTCCGAGCGAACGCCGAGCGCGAATCAAACCCGCACGAGACCCTCATGGTCGAGAATCCGGATATTCTTGCCGTGTGCGTCGAGCAGTCCATCACGCTGGAATTTGGAGAGCATCCGGCTCACCGTTTCAAGCTTGATGCCGAGATAGCTGCCGATTTCCTCACGCGTCATGCGCAGGTAGAACTCGGCCGGCGAATAGCCGCGCAGTCTCAAACGGTCCGACAGATTCAGAAGGAACGTCGCAACGCGCTGTTCGGCCGACATCGTGCCGAGCAACATCATCTGCGAGGATTCGCGCACGATCTCGCTGCCCATCATGCGGTGCACGTGTTGCTGGACCGCCTTGACCTCGCGACACATCGCTTCGAGTAGATGGAACGGGATAATGCACATCTTGCTGTCCTCGAGCGCGATGGCGTCGCAGTTGTGATGACCGGAGCACACGCCGTCCAGCCCGAGCGAATCGCCGGCGAGGTGAAAGCCTGTCACCTGTTCGCGGCCGTCGCGATGCATGACGACGGTCTTGAACGAGCCGACGCGCACCACGTAGATACTCTGGAACGAATCGTTCGCGCGATAAATGGTCTCGCCTTGCTTGATCGTGCGCGACGGGCAGATCAATGATTCGACCTGTTTGATCTCCGCCGCCGTCAGACCTTGCGGCATGCAGATCGAGCGCATCGAGCAGGTCGTGCAGCCCAGCGCGTCCTTGCGCGGCACTTGCACGGGCACCGGCACTTCCCGGGCAACGGGCGACATCGGCGGGAAGACGGCAACAGGCGCGGGGACGGAATAGGCGAGGACGTCAGACATGATGTGCTCCGGATTGTAGAAAGGCGCGCGTGCGATGTTCGCTGGCGATCCGCTGGATCGTGCTTCGTGCGAGATCGAATTCGCTGGTCTTGTCGAAAAAGTAGTGGGCACCGCTCATCAGGCATGCGCGCCGAAACCATGCACCCGAGTGGTTCGTCAGCACGATGGCGATCACATGAGGCATTCTTTTGGCAAGCGATGCGAGCAACTCCATGCCCGTGCCTCCGCTCAGATGCAGTTCCGTCACGACCAGATCGGCTGCGCCAGTCTCGACGCCTGTGAGCGCGGCGCCGGATTCCTCGGCTTCACCGACGATTTCCACGCCGTCCAGCGCGCCAAGTAGCGCGGCCATGCGACGCCGGACCGATACTGCGTCGTCGACCAGAAAGACGCGGAGGGTAAGGTTCTCGGGGCTTGAGTTCATGGCTCGAAGTATCGGCTGCGCTGTCTCAAAATAAAATCGGCGCCGAATGAACTTCGAGTAGGTGAGCGTGAAGCTTTGTAGGGAGTTTCCTACATGGAGGTGGGGCGCACCAGGAGAGTCCCTGGGTGCGAAAGGAGCAGGCTTTGTGGTTCGGGTCGGCTAGGGAACATGCGGCGCTCGCCCGCGAGCGGAGGCGCCGCGAAGCCGTCTAGATGTCGGCGTCGTCGTCGGCGACCAGTTTGTGGCGCATCGCGTAGCGCACCAGGGCGGCCTCGTGCGGCATCTGCATCTTCTCCAGGATGCGCGTCTTGTACGTGCTGACGGTCTTGCTGCTCACACACAGTTCGACCGCGATTTCCGTGATCGTCTGGCCTGCGGCAATCCGCTTCAGGACATCGAATTCCCGATCTGACAGACGCTGATGCGGCAGCAGATCGGCCGGTTCGTTCAGGCTCTGCGCGAACCGCTCGGCCATCGCAAGGCTGACGTAGACGCCGCCGGCCGCGACTTTGGTCACGGCGGCCACCAGTTCGGCGCTCGCGCTTTCTTTGGTCAGGTAACCGGACGCGCCGGCCTTGAACGCCCGCACCGCGTATTGCTGTTCGGCGTGCATGGTCAGCACGAGGATGCGCAGCGCCGGCTTTTCCTCCTTGATCTGCTTGATCAACTCGACGCCGTTGCGCCCCGGCATGGACAGATCGAGCACGAGGACGTCGGCGGGCCGCTCGCGGATCAGCGCAACGGTGCTGGCGCTGTCGTCGGCTTCGCCGATCACTTCGAAGCCGCTTGCGTTCTTCAGGATATGGCGCAGACCGTCGCGCACCAGCGCGTGGTCGTCGGCGATCAGAACGCGGGTCATAGTTGCATCTCCTGCATCTGCACGTTTTCAGCCGGAATGGTGACGGTGAGCACGAAGCCCTGGCCGTGGGCGGTTTGAATGTCGACGGCGCCGCCGAGCATGTGTGCGCGTTCGCGAACGCCGAGCAGGCCGAAGGATTTGGCTGCCGGCTCGGCCGTGCGATGCACGCCGCGGCCATTATCGGCGATGCGCAGCACGAAGGTCTGATCCCCCGCCTGCAGGCTCAGCGTGACCAGCGTGGCGTCGGCATGGCGCGCCACGTTCGTCAGCGCTTCCTGCACGATCCGGAACAGCGCGGTGGCGCCTGCCGGGCTGAAACGCGCGTCGCCGGTTTCGATGTCACGCTCCACGTCGATACCGTAGCGGTTGGTGAAGTCGGTGGCGAGCCACTCGATCGCGGGAATCAATCCGAGGTCGTCGAGCATGACCGGACGCAGATCGGCTGCAATGCGGCGGACCGAGGCCACGGTCACGTCGATCAGTCGGCGCATGCCTTGCAACTGTCCACGCACCGGCTCGCTCGCCGACCCCTCGAGCGCCTGTTCGACCGACGAAATGTCCATTTTCAGCGCGGTGAGTTGCTGGCCGAGGTCGTCGTGCAGTTCGCGCGCAATACGCGTTTTCTCGTCTTCACGGATATTCTGCAAATTGGCCGACAGCTCGCGCAACTCCTCGCGCGCCTGCCGTTGCGCGCGCTCTGCTTTGACGCGTTCCGTGATATCGCGCAGCATCACCGTATAGAGGCGGATGTCGCCATCGCGGATCTGCGAGATGGACGCCTCGAGCGGGAATTCCTCGCCGTTGGCGCGTAAGCCCGCCAGCACGCGTTGTTTGCCCATCTGGCGGTCGGACACGCCCGTCACGCCGAACTGCGCGACGTGCTGCGCGTGCGCCGCCCGAAACCGCTCCGGGATGAAACGGGCAAGCGGCGCACCGATCGCATCCATCGCTGAGCAGCCGAACACCTGTTCCGCCATCGGATTGAAGATGACGACCCGGTGCTGGTCGTCGATGGTGATGATCGCTTCCATCGACGAACGGATGATCGCCATCATGCGGGCTTCATTCACGGCGGACTGATTGTTCCGGGTGCTGGCCTCGCCGCGTGCGGATACGCTTTCGCGCCGCGCGCGCACCAGCAAAAACGCGCTCGTGGCCAGCAGCAGGGCGGCGGCGACGCAAATCAGCAGTGCCGGGTCGAACCAGTGCCGCGCTGTCAGCATGGCGGCCAACGTGACGACGAACGCGGCAGCGGCCGCGAGCGCGGGCCGCGCCGCAAACGAACCCGCAAACGAACCAAATCGCTCACGCAAATTCGCACTGCGCGATGTGGGCGCTTTACCGCTGACGGACATGTGCATCTCTTTGGAATGACTGCAGACAAGGATAGCGCGCGCCGCCCGAGAGCGTCTGTACGGCGGCGTGCACGGCAAGCACGTCTATTCCGGGCGATTCCGTGGTTCGTGTGGCCGCAGGCCGGCGAAACACCGCGCGGATAATTTGTGTTTGCGCTCATTGTCCGTGAAACGCCGGGTTCATGCCAGTCCCGCCGGGTGTCGCAGGCCGTGGTCGTCCGGCTCATTCCATCAAGACGGGCGCTCGCTCGCGCCCTCACTATCGACGCGGTGCTCAATGGGACATCAGCACCGGCACGGTCATCGACTGAAGCATGGTGCGCGTGACGCCGCCGAGCAGCCGCTCCTGCGCCCGCGCGTGGCCGTACGCACCCATGACCAGCAGATCGATGTGACGGTCGGCCAGCGCATTGAGCAGCATCGCGCCGGTGTGGACGCCGGACGCTTTCGGCATGGCCGTGAAACTCGCCTCGATGCCGTGCCGCGCGAGCCAGGCGGCCACGTCGATGCCGCTCGGCTCACCATATTGCGGATGGCGCTCGACCTTCATGATCGTGACGAAGCCGGCGCCGCGGATGAGCGGCAGCGCATCGGTCACCGCCCGCGCGCATTCCCGTCCGCCGTCCCACGAGATCATCACATTCTCTATCTGATGCCGTACCGGTCCCGCATACGGCAGTACGATTGCCGGCCGCCCGGAAGCGATGATCACGTCCTCGACGAAATCGCGCGCGATAAATGCGCTCCTGTCTTCCGGATCGTCCTGGCCGAGGATCAGCAGATCCGCGTGGCGCGCATGCAGGATCGCCGTGCCGGTCGGTGCTCCGCCCGGCGCGCGCCATTCGACGCTGCGCCCGGCGCGCTCCGCCGCGGCAAGAAAAGCCGCGTGCGCGTTCTTGAGATTCTTGTCCCGTTGCACCTGACGGCTGGCGGTCCAGATGTCCTCTCCGTGCAGAAAGAGCGGTCCCTCGGGCTCGTCGCAAACCAGGTAGAGGCCGATCAGATGGGCGTCGTGGCGAGCGGCCAGGTCGAGCGCATAGTCGAGCCGGGCGGCGCTGTGAGCGCTGTCGTCGAGATGCACCAGCAGGGTTTTGCAGTTCATGACGGATCCTTGACAGGCTCGCTCGCGGCGCGAGCGGGGCTTGCGGCGGGCGCCGGGCAATGCGCGGAGATCAGCAATACCGGACAGGTGGCGATGCGCAGAAAATGTTCAGCGACGCTGCCGAGCACCAGCCGTTGCACACCGCGCCGGCCATGCGTGCCCATCACGACGACGTCGGCGTTGAATTCCTGCGCGGCGAGCAAAATGCGGTGCGCGGTGTCGTCGCCCGTCAGTTCGGTTTCGACCATGCGCGAGGGGCCGATCACGCCTGCCGCGGTCATCAGCGCGGTGGCGTCGGCGAGCACGTGCTTGCCTTCCGCGACGAGGGCATCGCGCACATAGGACGGGTCGTAACCGGGCACGTCGTAGGACATCAACGGCACGTCCACCACGTAGAGCGGCTGAAGCCGCGCGCCCGAGTCGCGCGCCAGTCCGATCGCGGCGGCCAGAGCGCGCGACGAGGTTTCGCTGCCGTCGACGGCAACCAGAATCTGTTTATACATGGCGAACTCTCCAGAATCAGAAGGACGGGTGCCGCGATCAGTGCGACATCAGTACCGGCACGGTCATCGAGCGCAGAATCGTGCGCGTAGCGCCGCCCATTACCAGTTCGCGCCAGCGGGCGTGGCCATAAGCGCCCATCACCAGCAGATCGGCGCCGCTGTCGGCGACCTGCGAGAGCAACACCTCGCCAACCAGTCCGCCCGGTCCCGTTTCGATGTCGGCGACCTCGACCCGCACGCCATGCCGCGCGATCACGGCGGCGATATCCGCCCCGGGAATGCGGGCTCCTTCGCCGTTGTGCTCGCCATTGATCGTGAGAATCGTGGTGCTGCTCGCCGACTGCATGAACGGCAGTGCGTCGTGCACGGCGCGCGTGGCTTCGCGGCTGCCGTCCCACGCGACTAATACGCGGCCGCCCGTCGACCGTTCATTGGTGGCGTAGGGCACGAGCAATACCGGGCGGCCGCTCGACAGAACGAGGTTTTCCGGAAAGAAGTCGCCGACATACGACTCCGGATCCGCCGGATTGTCCTGACCGGCCACGATGAGGTCGGCGCAGCGGCCCACGCGCGGGATCGCGACACTGGCGGGCTCGTCGATGGCGACCCATTCCCCCGAGACGCCGGCGCGCCGGAGTTCGGCGTGGAACAGCCGTTCGAGCGCCGCGCTGCGCTCCGCGCGCATTTCCTGATGCGTTCGGTAATACTCCGCGGTTCCGGCCATCACATAGAGCGAACGCGGGTCCGGCGAGAACACGGCGAACGCGCCGGTCAGATGCGCGCCGAACTGATTGGCCAGACGCAGCGCGATCTCGAGCCGCGGATGGGCGTGCTGGCTGGTGTCCAGATGAACAACGATGGTTTTGTAGCTCATGACAGTCGCTCCGCGAGAGGGGGTGACGCGCAGGCTTGACGCGCGAATCAGTGAGCTTGAGTCTAAGAACGGCGGCGCCGGTCTCATTGACGCAGATCAATGGTGCTTCCAGCGCGCCGCGTGAAAACGTTTTTTGACTTGCGTCATGAAGCCGCGCCTGCTCCCACCTATGCTCCGGACATGCATGGCGTCATGCGCGCTCGTGCGTTTTCCCCAGAAGGAGCGAGTCATGTCTGAAGCCCGTGTTCTAGTCGTCTTCTTTTCGCGGACCGGCACCACGCGCACGCTCGCGTTTACGCTGGCAAAGATGCTGTCTGCCGATCTCGAAGAGATCTGCGATTGCACCGATCGGCGCGGCGGCTTGGGCTATATGCGCTGCCTGATCGACTCGTGGCTCAAGCGGCCCGCCGAGATCGTCCCGGCCGGGCGGGACACCGGGCAATACGATCTCGTGGTGGTGGGCACGCCCGTTTGGGGTGGCGCCGTCTCCGCACCGGTTCGCGCATATCTGCTCGAAAACCGGTGGAAGTTCAGACATGTCGCGTTTTTTTGCAGCCTGGGCGGCCTCGGCAGTCAGGCTGCCTTTGACGAAATGCGCGCGCTGGCCGGCAAGGCGCCCGTCGCGCAATGCAAGGTGCGCGCAGCCGAAGTGCAGCGCGGCGCGGTGGCCGCTTCATTGGTGCTGTTCGTGAGCGTGCTGAAACGCCATCTCGCCAACTATGACGCGCTCGCATGGACTAGCTGAGCGACGCGCCGTTCAGGTCGGCAGCACGATCATCAGCGCTGCCGCGCGCGGCACCTTCGCCGCGACCGGTGCAAGGGCAAGAAGCCGCCGAGTCGCCTACGACTCGCGGTGAAAGCGCGAAAGCGCCCGTCATCGAACGCTCATCGAACGCTTTGCGACAGGCTTTGCCGTTTTCAGTGGCCGTGCAAAGCGGAAACCGCGCCATACACCACACGCGGATCGTGCTGGCCTTTGTACACTGCCGGCGCGGATCGGTTCAGGCCGAGCAGCGTATACACAGCCGTTTGCGCGGAACGTACCGAGTATTCGACCGTGAACACGACATCGTTCGACAACTCGCAAAACTGTCCGATGAACGCGAGGTTCGCCCAGCCCTCGGGCACCACCTGCGGGCGATCGCCGCGCCTGCGTCGCAGGAACTGGCTGGTAATGAACGGCATCAGACATGGAATGCAGACGGCGTCGTCGAGAATGCGCGGCGCTTCCGCCTGAATGTGCAGATGACCGAGCAGCTCCTTCATGATTTCGCGGCCCGTGCACTCGGCCATCGGCTTGTTGACGAAATTGCCCGGCCGGTCAACGAATAGTCCATAACCCCAGAACACCTCGACGCCCTTGGGCTGACCCATGAAATGCGGCTGATGAGGCAGCACGATCGAGGCGAGCCAGTTTGAGTGCGGAAAGGTAATCAGGCCGCCTTCGCCGGGCACGTTGCCGCTCAGATCGCGGATCAGGCGGAACAGCGTGCGGTCGTGCAGCGTCGCGGTGAAGGAAAGCCAGGTCGACTCGTCGATGTGATCGGCGAAGACCGACGGATGGCCGAACTCGGCACGCCCCGCGGCGATGGTTTTCCACAGCGCCCACGCGCCGCTGCTGTCGTCATGGTTGAGCACGGCGGCGCGGTCCGTGCCGCCGAGGCTCGAACCTGCCGTCATTGAACCGAGCGTGACGATGACCTTGTCCTGTGCGGCGACGGGGATCTCGATACGCCGGTCGTCCTGTTCGCAGACAATGCCTGCCACCCGGTTCAGTTCGCCGCTTTCGTCATAATGCAGATCGACAACGCGCGTGTTGGTTCGAAATCTCACTCCGCGTTCGTCGAGCCATTTGCGCAGCGGCCGCACCATCGAATCGTACTGGTTGTAGACCGTGCGCATGATGCCTTGCAACTGGTTGAAGCCCGACGTCATATGCGCGAAACGCAGCAGATAGCGCCGGAATTCGGCGGCGCTGTGCCAGGGCTGGAAGGCGAACGTCGTGCACCACATGTACCAGAAGTTGGTTTCGAAAAAGTCCGGCTCGAAGTGATCGGAAATCCGGCTGTCGCCGAGCATGGCTTCCGGTTCGATCGAGAGGCGGCCGAGCGTCAGCAGATGCGTTTCGGCGAGACCGTAAGAGGGCGCGTCCTCGCGCTGGCCGTCGCGCACGAAGCGTGCTTTCGACGAGGTGCGGATCGTTTCGTTCCAGTCGAAGATTTCCTTCGTGACGCTACTGTGGCCGTCTAGCGTGGGAATCGAGTCGAACAGATCGTAGGTGCATAGATACTTGCTCTCGAGCATTCTGCCGCCGCGCACGACATAGCCTTCCTGTGGCGAGCCGGCGCCGTCGAGGCTGCCGCCGGGCTTGTCGAGCGCCTCGAGGATCGTGATGCGGGAGCCGGGCATATCGGCGTCGCGAATCAGAAAGGCGGCGGCCGCGAGTGACGCGATGCCGCCGCCGACGAGATAGAAATGACCCGCTGCGTTTGCTTTGTCGCGGGCCGGATCCGCGGCCGCTTGCGTGGCCAGGTAATCGGAATTTTTCATGTGATGATCCCCCGAGGGATGATGGCCGTGGACGTATTGCTAAACCATACTCGCGCGGCGGGGGAATCTCGTTGAGTTGGATCAACGCGGTGCGACGGGGCCGGGCAGGGCGGCGCGAGTGATCCGCGCGCCTGTTCGGCAAGCGAGCGCTCGCGGCCCGCTATCGGCCTCCTTACACGAACCACCACGCGAGCACGACCGTTATCAGCACGACCGCCCACGACGGTACTCGCCACCACCCGAGCAGCACGAGCGCGGCGACGACCAGCGCGAAATCGCGGCCGGTGTGCACGGCGCTGGTCCACACGGGGTCGTACAGCGCGGCGAGCAGGATGCCGACTACGGCGGCGTTGATGCCGGCCATGGCGCGGCGCATCGACGCGAACGCGCGCAACCTGCCCCAAAGCGGCAAGGCCGCGCCGACCAGCAGGAACGAAGGCAGGAAGATCGCCACCGTAGCGATCAGTGCGCCCGCGAGGCCTGCCGGATGACCGCTGCTGGTGGCGCCGAGAAACGCGGCAAACGAAAAGAGCGGGCCGGGAACCGCTTGCGCCGCGCCGTAGCCTGCCATGAAGGTGTTCGCGGGAACCCAGCCGCGCGGCACGACGACCGCTTCCAGCAGTGGCAACACCACATGGCCACCGCCGAATACCAGCGATCCCACCCGGTAGAACGCCGCGAACAGATCGAGCGGATAACTGTGCAGATAGGCCGCTGCCGCAGGCAGTCCGAACAGTAGCAGTGCGAAGGCCGCGAGGCAGGCGAGCGCGCCGGTTCTGGACCCGGGCATGCCGGGTGGCGCGCTCGGCACCTCGGTCGAAGAAGTCAGCAGCGCCGCGCCGGCCACCCCCGCGGCAACGATCGACGCGATCTGCCCGAAGCCCGCGCCGAGCAGGATCACCGTGATTGCGGAAGCCGCCGCGATTGTCGCGCGTAGGCGGTCGGGACAGAGCATGCGTCCCATCGACCAGACAGCCTGGACGACCACCGCGACCGCCGCGATTTTCAGCCCTCGCAGCAGATGAAGCGAGGTCGCATCCGACAGCAGCGTGAAGCCGTATGCGAAGACCACGAGCAGGAGCACCGACGGCAGCGTGAAGCCGAGCCAGGCCGCGAGCGCGCCGGCAATGCCGCCACGCAGACGGCCGATTGCGATGCCGACCTGGCTGCTGCCCGGGCCCGGCAAAAACTGGCACAGCGCGACCACGTCGCTGAACGTGTGTTCATCGAGCCAGCGGCGGCGGCTGACGAATTCATCGCGGAAATAGCCAAGATGAGCCGCCGGCCCGCCGAACGAAGTCAGGCCGAGCCTCAGGAAAATGCAGAACAGCGTCCACGGCGAGCTGTGTGACGACAGGTCGAAGGACGTCTCTGTTTTGGCGTCATGCATGGGAAAGTTCATACACCGGTTGTACCGCGTTGGGCTCCAGAAAATAGCACACGCCGCCCGTCTCCGGGTCGCAGCATCTCGCCAACGCGGCCGCGTTCGAACACGCGCTCACGCACGCTGCGTGGCACTGCCCCGCCGTTGATGCAGGTCAATCGCAAGACGCCAATAGTGCCGATGATCTCTTAATCGGCTCGTTGCCTATGTGGCTTCGCTGCAGCAACGGTCGACCGGCGGGACAGCACGCGCGGAGGCAGTATGGGAATTGATATGCAGATCGTCTACTTCGGATTTGCGGGATCCGCGCAAATCGAATCCGAGGCAGCGGCGCAACTGGTGCGGCTCGAGCGGTTCGGCAGATTCATCTCCGGTTGCCATCTGGCGATCGAGGCCATTCACGAGCGGTCGCTCTACGACATGCCCGGCGCGCGAGGCGCCGAGCCAGGGACGGCGCCAGGCGCGGCGCCGAACCACACCCTGTTCGACGCACGTCTCGATCTGGTGCTGCGCACGGGTGAACTGGTGCCGCTCGAGCATCGCCAGGGTCACGATCCCGATGGCGCGATACGGGAGGCCTTCGATGCGGCCGAACGGCTTCTCGAACAGGGTGCCGCGCGCCACTGATTGGCAACGGATGTTTCAGCGTCTTCTTCAGGAGTGAGTCATGTACACCAACATCGTAGTGGCGCTCGACGGCAGTGAAGCCTCAAAGCGGGCGCTGTCCGAAGCGATCCAGCTCGCCAGGCTCGCGCGCGGCAAATTGACGGCGGTTTTCGTGCTGGATCAGTCGGCGGCTTTCACGTACGCGGGCGCCTGCGATCCGCATTTGCTGACCGACGCGGCGCGGCAGGTGGGGCAAAGCTTCCTGACCAGCGCGCTCGACCAGATGCGCGAACTCGATGTCGCGGGCGATACGGAAATCGTCGAGACGCAAGGCATCGCCGAGGACATTGCCAGCGCGTTGCTGCGCTGTGCGGAACGCCGTGGCGCGGACCTGGTCGTGATGGGCACGCACGGGCGCCGCGGTTTGCGGCGCATGGTGCTCGGGAGCGTGGCCGAGCGGTTCGCGCGCTTTGCGACGTGCCCGGTGCTGCTGGTTCGCGAAGAGGCGGACACGGAGCATGACACACCGGCGTGATGCTCATCTCGCGGCGGCCCTGACTGATCAACGAGGAAAATCATGAAAGCATTGGTGTATCACGGCCCTGGAAAGAAATCGCTCGACGAGCGGCCCGTGCCGCAACTCGCCTGCGCCACCGACGCCATTGTCAAGGTGACGCGCACGACGATCTGCGGCACCGATCTCCACATCCTGAAGGGCGACGTTCCGACGTGCCAACCCGGCCGCATTCTCGGTCACGAAGGGGTGGGCATCGTACAGCAGGTCGGCGCCGCGGTGAGTTCGTTGAAAGAGGGCGATCACGTGCTGATCTCGTGCATCTCCTCGTGCGGCAAGTGCGAGTATTGCCGGCGCGGTATGTATTCGCATTGCACGACCGGGGGCTGGATTCTCGGCAACCGCATCGACGGCACACAGGCAGAGTACGTGCGCATTCCGCATGCGGAGACGAGTCTTTATCCGATTCCCGCCGGTGCCGACGAAGAAGCGCTCGTGATGCTCTCCGACATCCTGCCGACCGGTTTCGAATGCGGCGTCCTCAATGGCAAGGTCCAGCCGGGCAGCACCGTGGCGATTGTCGGCGCGGGCCCGATCGGACTGGCGTCGCTGCTGACCGCGCAGTTCTATTCGCCGGCCCAGATCATCATGATCGATCGCGATGCAAGCCGCCTGGAGGTGGCGAGCCGTTTCGGGGCGACAGCGTGCATCGACAGCGGAGTGGCCGAACCCATAGCCGAGGTGATGAAACTGACCGGCCATGTCGGCGTGGATTGCGCGATCGAGGCGGTGGGCGTGCCTGAAACTTTCGAGTTGTGCGAGGCGCTGGTCGCCCCTGGCGGCGTGATCGCCAATATCGGCGTGCATGGGGTCAAGGCGGATCTGCATCTGGAAACGCTCTGGGACCGCAACATCTCCATTACCACACGCCTTGTCGATACCGTCAGTACGCCGATGTTGCTGAAGACGGTAGGTTCCGGCAAGCTCGATCCTGCCAGGCTGATCACCCACCGCTTCCATCTCGAAGACGTGCTGAACGCCTACGAGACTTTCGGCTCCGCGGCGGATTCCCATGCGTTGAAGGTCATCATCGAAATGTCGTAGCGGCGGTGTCGGGTCGGCACAGCCGGGAGCCAGGATGCTGGCGAGGAAGTCGATTCGATCCGCCGCAGCGCCGCTCAGTTCAGGGTGGCGTCAGGGTGGCGCAACCGCAACGCTGTGGCAGCAAGCACCGTGCGCAGAAGGCCCGGTTAATGCGTTGCGCCGCTTTTCCTGAACCACGGGTGCCACACAGGAGCATACGGCAACGCTGAAACGAGGGTTGCGCGCGTGCACTCACGGCGCACGCGCGGCATGGGATTGCGTCGGGCATTGCTTCGGAAGAGATGAGCGAGGGCTAGTCGCTCATCGGGTTGGCGGCAGGTCGCGGCAGGTCAGGTGGCGTCGGCGAACTGCGAAATCACCGCGGGGTTTTCCACCGTCGAGGTGTCTTGCGCGATGACTTCTCCTTTGGCCACCGAACGCAGCAGCCGGCGTACCACCTTGCCGGAGCGCGTTTTCGGCATCGCGTCGCCGAAGCGGATGTCCTTGGGCTTGGCGATCGGGCCGATCTCCTTGCCGATCCACGCGCGCAATTCGTCGGCCACGCGCTTCGCGTCAGCTCCGGACGGGCGCTCGGCCTTCAGCACCACGAACGCGACGATCGCCTCGCCGGCTGTTTCATCGGGGCGCCCGACCACCGCGGCTTCGGCCACCAACGGATGCGCGGCCAGCGCCGACTCGATTTCCATCGTCCCGAGCCGGTGCCCGGACACGTTCAGCACGTCGTCGATACGGCCAGTGATGGTGAAGTAGCCGGTCTCGCGGTCGCGGATTGCACCATCGCCCGCGAGATAGAGCTTGCCGCCGAGTTCGTCGGGAAAATAGCCGTTGCGAAAACGCTCCGGATTACCCCAGATGGTCCGGATCATGGAAGGCCACGGTTTGCGGATGACGAGCACGCCGCCGTTTCCATTTGGCACGTCCTGGCCGGTTTCATCGACGATTGCCGCGTCGATACCGGGCATCGGCAAGGTGCATGAACCCGGCACCAGCGGCGTCACGCCCGGCAGCGGGGAGATCATGTGTCCGCCCGTTTCCGTCTGCCAGAAGGTGTCGAGCACAGGACAACGACCACCGCCCACGTGCCGCGCGTACCACGTCCAGGCGCTCGGGTTGATCGGCTCGCCGACCGTTCCGAGCAGACGCAGACTGCTCAGGTCGAAGCTGTCCGGATGCACCGCGTGATTCGCCTCGGCGGATTTGATGAGCGAGCGGATAGCCGTCGGCGCCGTATAGAAGATGCTGACCTTGTGGCGCTGGATCATCTCCCAGAACCGTCCCGCGTTCGGGTAGGTGGGCACGCCTTCGAAGATCACCTGCGTTGCGCCGACCGCGGTCGGGCCATAGCAGATATAGGTGTGACCGGTGATCCAGCCGATGTCAGCCGTACACCAGAACACATCCGCCGGCTTGATGTCGAAGGTCCACTTCATCGTCACGGCAGCCCACAGCAGATAACCGCCGGTGCTGTGCTGGACGCCCTTGGGCGTGCCCGTCGAACCGGAGGTATAGAGCACGAACAGCGGATGTTCCGCGCCGACCCACTCGGGCTCGCAGGTGTCCGGCTGGGCCGCTTCGAGTTCGTGAAGCCATTTGTCGCGCTCGGCAATCCACGGAATCTGGCCGCCCGTGCGCCGATAGATCGCCACCGTCTTGATGCCGGCGGTGCCGCCCATCGCGAGCGCTTCGTCGACGATCGCTTTGAGGGGCAGCGTCTTGCCGGCGCGAACCTGCTCGTCGGCGGTAATGATGGCGCACGCGCCGATATCGACGATGCGTTCATGCAGCGACTTGGCGGAGAAGCCGCCAAACACCACCGAGTGCGGTGCGCCGATGCGCGCGCAGGCGAGCATCGCGACC
The DNA here is from genome assembly GCF_046026435.1 of Paraburkholderia sp. RL17-381-BIF-C. Taxonomy (NCBI): domain Bacteria; kingdom Pseudomonadati; phylum Pseudomonadota; class Betaproteobacteria; order Burkholderiales; family Burkholderiaceae; genus Paraburkholderia; species Paraburkholderia sp. RL17-381-BIF-C. The sequence continues at coordinate 37,814 of NZ_JARESX010000031.1, forward strand.
ACGCCTTCCACCGACATCGGCATATAGATCGCCACGCGGTCGCCTTTTTTCACGCCACGCGCTCGCAGCGCATTGGCGAGACGGCATACGCGGTGATACAGGGCCTGATAGGTGACATGCGTGATCTTGCCGTCGTCCGATTCGAACACGATCGCGGTCTTCTCCGCCAGTCCGTTGATCAGATTGCGATCGAGGCAGTTGTACGACGCGTTCAGTTCGCCGTCTTCAAACCAGCGATAGAACGGCGCGTCGGTATCGTTCAGCACTTTCGTGAATGGGCGGCGCCAGTCCAGGTGTTCCCGGGCAAGACGCGCCCAGAAAGCTTCGTGATCCTGGCTCGCTTCGGCAACGAGGGCGCGATAGGCTTCCATGCCGTCGATGCTGGCATCCCGGGTAAGGGGTATTTGCAATGCGGTGGAGTCGGACGGGGCGGTATCGATGGTAGACATAGTCTCCTCACATGAGTCATGAAGGGATAAAGCACGTTAGTGCTTTACCGATGCGGGATGGCTCTTGTCGGCCATGCGGCGTCGGCATCCGAACTCGCATTGCAGCGTGGACGGGCCGGCGTCAGATCAGCGTGCGTATGGAGCCACTATGAAGGCGCGGCGGCTGGCGCCATTGATACACATCAACTGGAACGCGCCGCGCCGCCAAGGTCGTCGTGGGATTTTCCGCGCGCGACACGAGCCGCGGGCGTCAAATGCGCAAACGCGGGGCAGCGGATGCCGCGCACAGGCGCCGCATCTAAACAGGATCGTTCAGGAAGCCGGATCGCTAAGATCGAAGTGGCCGACGGTTTGTGCCAGCACGGGCAAGCTCTCACGCGAGAGACGCATTTCGGCGCCCAATGCGCTGCGGTTGAGCCAGCTTCGCGCGGCAACCGCGAGCCCCGCGGCGGCGCAAAACAGGTAGACGTTCTGCACGATCGTGCCGGCGCTTGCATACGCGAACGGCTCACGTTGCGACGGGGCGATGTCGTGCATGCGTGCGAGGTCAGCCACGTAGACCAGTTCGAGTGGCGCTTCGCCGACGAAGTCCTGATAGCCCGTCAGTGCGCGCAAATCGGCAGCGCTCACCAGTTCGAGGCAGTGTTCCAACGGGTCGTAGCGGTACATGCCGCCGGCCAGCGCCGCATAGATGTCGATTTCGTGAAGGGCGAGGACCGATGGCGCCGTGCGTCCACCACTGTCATCGGCCCCGCTGCGGTTGACGCCGTTGGCGGCCCAGAGCAACTGGCCAAGCGTTGCTTCGTCGAGTTCGGTCGTCGCGAAGCGGCGCGTGGTGCGCCGCTCCGAGAAGGCGTCCATGATCGGTCGGCCGCCGCTGCGCACAGGCGGTGGCAGCGTGATATGCGAGACCGGGTGGCCAACGACCGGGCGCGCGCGAGCGGGATCGCGCGTGGCGGTGCCGAGTCTGAAGAAATGTTTCATCGCAGCCTCATCGAACAGGCGTTGGGCAGGCGTCGGTCCTCAGGACACGACTTCGGCAAGCGGACGGCGCGGCGAATGAGGCGCCGGCTTGCCGCGGCCGACGCGCAGCAGCAGTTGCGGAACGGCGTCCATGGCCAGCGTGGCGCCCAGCCGCTCACGCAGGAGGGTCAGTTCGATCGGCTGGTTCAGATACGACGCCGTGATCCCGGCATTCGCGGCGACCAGCAGCAGTCGCTCGAGTGCCTGGCCGGCTGCCAGCCACGCGGAGGCGTCGTCCGTCGATGTCGATATGCAGATGAGCAGCGGAGACCCCGCGGCCAGCGCATGATGGGCCGCGGCGAGTCCGCCGCCGAGGTCGAAGGTCCGAATCACCGACGTGAGCAACGGCGCGGCCAGATCGAGCAGCACGGTCATCCCGGCGGACAGCGCGGGCATGCCGTCTTCACGGCGCCGCGGATGAATCCAGCTAGCCAGTTCGCGGCGAAAACGCGGGTCCTTGAACTGGACCCGATCGGCCTCGGCGACCAGCTCGGCAAGACTCTCGCGCAGCGGCGCGCTGGAGATGCAGACCACATCCGCGCCTTCCGCCTCGGCGGCATCCGCGAGTTGTTGCTGGATCAGCGAGGGCAGCGGCTCATCCGCAAAAATTTCGCGGGTCGTGACGCGGCGGGCAATCGCCTGGAAGAGCGGCGCCAGACTGGCGTCGCAATGACCGTCGTGAACGATTCGCAAATGCGCCAGCACGTCGGGATCGGCGCGCGATGGAAACAGCGTGATGGCGTAGGCGAGCCCGAAGTAACTCAGCGCCACGCGCAGATTGAACAGCGCCGCGCCGCAACTCATGATCAGTTCGCGATCGAAGGGATCGACCACGGGCAGTGCGCGCAAACGATCCGCGCACACGGTCACGCTGTCGCCATCCAGAATGAAGTGCCACGGTTGCGTGTTGTGGTTGGAGGGCGCCAGCACCGCATAGCGCAGCGCAAATCGCAGTTTCGCTTCGACGCTGGCGGTGGGATCAAGCTGATGTTCGTCGACGGCCCAGGCGCCCGTCTGCGGCAGTGCGCTCATGTCATGGTCTCCTGCACGATTCCATTCTGCCACTGTGTCAGGTGCGCGCCGCGCGCGGATTGATCTGGATCAGTTCGAATTGAACGGAGAGCGACGGCTTCTATTCGTTGGGCCGGTCGCTTGCGCCAGTCGACGTCGGCACGCTGTGGTCCGGCGCTGCATTCGCGATGGCGGCACACGGATCGACGCCCACCGTTCCCGCCGATCCGGGCAATTCGACGCTCTCGAGGTAGAGTGGCACCTCGCAGCGCCAGTGAAAGGTTTCCTCGATGTGACGGCGCATCGCATCGGCGGCGGCGGGTTCGCCGTGCGTGACGAAGGTCCGCTGCGGCGGCTGCGGAATCGAGCGCAGCCATGACAGTGTCTCGGCGTAATCGGCATGGGCCGACAACGACGACAGGCTCACCACCGAAGCGCGCACACGCACGTAGTCGCCGTGAATCTTGATCGTCGGCGCGCCGGCGGCAAGCGCCGCGCCGCGCGTGCCGGCCGCCTGGTAGCCGACCAGCGCGATCGTGTTGCGAGGATCGGGGGCGAAGGCTTTCAGATGATGCACGACCCGGCCGCCCGTCGCCATGCCGCTGCCCGCGATGATGACTCGTGGACCATTCAGACCCAGAATTGCTTTGGATTCCTCGACGGTGTGCACCATGTGCGCGGCGTTGCTGATTGCGTTGGCTTCTGTCGAACTCAGCCGGTGTTCGCCGACGTGATGCCGGTACAGCTGCGTGACGCTCGTCGCCATCGGACTGTCGAGAAAAACCGGCACGTTCGCCATGCGGCCGGTGGCTTTCAGTTGCACGATGTAATGAAGGATCGATTGCGCGCGCCCCACCGCGAAACAGGGAATCACGACGACACCGCCGCGCCGGAAAGTGCTCGCGAAGACTTCCGCCAGTTCGGTGGCGGGATCGGTCCTGTCGTGCAGGCGGTCGCCGTAAGTGGATTCGACGATCAGGTAGTCGGCACGGGCGAGCGGCATGGGCGCGCGCATGATCGGGTCGTCTGGGCGGCCGAGGTCACCGGAGAAGGCGATGACCTTGCCCTCGACGCACAGCACCACACTCGCGGCGCCGAGAATGTGCCCGGCCGGCAGCAGGCGGAAACACGCATGGTCGTTCAATTGTTTCGGCACGTCGAACTCGCGCGGCTTGAGCAGCTCAAGCGCATTCTCGGCATCTTCCAGCGTATACAGCGGCAGCGCCGGATGATGTTTCGACAAACCGTGGCGGTTCGCGTAGGCGGCTTCTTCTTCCTGCAGTCTGGCGCTGTCGCGCAGCATCACCTGGCACAGGTCACGGGTGCCGCGAGTGCAATAGACCGGCCCGCGATAGCCCATGCGCCTGAGCACCGGCAGGTAGCCGCTGTGATCCAGATGCGCGTGGGTCAGGATAACGGCGTCCAGTTTTGCGACGTCGATTGGCAAGGGATTCCAGTTGCGCAGACGCTGATTCTTCGTGCCCTGAAACAGGCCGCAGTCGATCAGAATCCGCAGGCCAGCGCCTTCCAGTAGATACTTCGAGCCGGTGACGGTTTCCGCCGCACCAAGAAAGGTCAGCTTCATGTCGCACCTTCCGTCAGAAATGGCCGCACATGGCCGTGAGGGATGTTCAACGCGCGTTCAACGCGCCGCGGCTTGCGTGGAGCCGTTGCAAAGCGCTCGAGCGAAGCGCCGGAAGGCGTTGAGCGAGCCGGCAATGCTCTGGTATTTTTCGCCGCCGATCTGGCCGTCGAGCGTGACCAGCATGCCCGCCTCGCGGGCCAGCGTGAGAATCCGGTTGATATCGTCGGTGGCGTCGAGTGCTTCGCGCAGCGTGCCGTCAGGCGACATCGTGTGGGCGTGCAAAGCGGTGGTCGGCATGATGGTCTCCTGATGACAGGGCAGGTATGACAAGACTGCGTTTCCTGCCGCGGGAACGTATCGATTGGTGCTTCGGATGAATTCAGTATTGGTCATCGAGCAGGCGGGATAAATCAGGTGTCGCTGAGACTAGGGTAGGTGTTCCTGCGTCAATGTCAGCCTTTCCCTACACGGCCGGGCACGATGGATGTTAGGGAAAACGCGGCGTAGCGCGATGCTGCTCCCACGCTGGACGATGATCCAGGTCAAATGCCTTGGGGCGTCCTGCCCATACTTTTGTAAATGGGTAACTTTCTAAAAACAGGCCAGTGGTGTGCAACGGCGCATTGCGCGGTTGAACGTAACAATGGGCAGGCTGATATGAAATACGGGCGGCTGGCAGCTTTTGCGCTGCCGATAATCATCCTTGCTGGCTGCAGCACCGAAGCGAGCGTCGCCGCGCACCGCGACACCGAGATCGCGCTGGAAACGGCGCGCGAACAGGCGCACGTGGACTGTTCTTCTTCTGCCGAATGCGAACGGCTATGGAGCCGCACGAGACTGTACGTGGCACAACGCTCAGTGACGCCGATCCGGCGCGCGGACGACACGGCGATCGAAACGGCAGAGCCGCACATGTTCGGCGCCGTCTATGTGTGGGCAACGCGGACAAGCAACGCCAGCGGCGTGTCGACCATCGAGGTCAAAGGCATGTGCCGGGGTATGTACCGCGCGGACGGCAATCCCGGATGGTTGTACGGAACGTGTGCTAAACAGATCCGCTCGGTCGAAACGGATTTCCGCGCGTTCGTCGGCGCGGCGTCATGACAACGGTGGCGATATGAAGGAGAGTTGGCGCATTGCCGGTCTCGCCGGCGTCGACCCTCACGACGACCCGCGAGCGGTGCGGGCATGGCGCTGGATGCAGTGGGCGCTATTCGCTTTGAGCCTGCTTGCCATTCCCGCGTTCTATTTCGAACTGGCCGCCGCCTCCCCGTTTCATCTGGCCGGCCGTGCGCTCTACGCCTGCATGTCCGCCGGATACGTGGTGGTGCTGGCGCGAATGGCCTGTTTGAGCCGCAAGCCCAAGCGTTTCCTCATGCGCAACGGTTACGATGTCCTGATCGCGGCCAGCTCGGCGATCAGCGTGGCGTGGGGCGTGTCGACGTGGTCGTCTGCCGAATGGGTGTTGCGCATCGTTTTCGTGGGGCTGGTGGCGGCGCGCATCGTGTTGTCGTTACGAGGGTTTTTCTCGCCTGGGCGTTTGGGGTTGCTGCTGGTGACAGCGGTGTTGCTGCTCGCGTCCGCGGGCGCGGGGTTTTACTGGCTCGAACCGGGCGTGCATACGTACGCTGAAGGCGTCTGGCTCGCATTCGAAAGCAGTGCGACAGTCGGCTATGGGGACATGGCGCCGACCACGCCTGCGTCACGTGTTCTCGCGGCCTTCGTGGTGTTGCTCGGCTATGGTCTGTTGTCGCTGGTTTTCGCCAGCATTGCCGCGATTTTCGTCGAACAGGAAGAGCGGATTCTGCGGCGCGAAATGCATCGCGACATCAAGGCGCTGCGCGACGAGATTGCCGAGTTGAGAAAGGATGTGCAGTCCGCAGGCGGCGAAACACGCGTTGCTGCGGTTGCCTGCGAGCCTGTCAGCCCGGCTGCGTCTCATCCGGGCGAATCGCACTGAGCGGAATCTTCGCGGTGATTCGGAAGCCGTGGCCTGGCGCGGTGTCGATCGCCAGGCGGCCATGCAGTTGACGTACCCGTTCGCCCATGCCGAGCAGACCGAACGAGCCGCGCCTGCCGGTGTCTTCGAGCAGCGCCCCGCAGCCGTTGTCTTCGATATGAAGCGAGCAGGTGTTTGGATCGCTCGATATTTCGACCACCACCCGGCTAGCCTGCGCATGCCGGGCCACATTCGTCAGCGCTTCCTGCACGATGCGAAAAAGCGCGGAAGACGCGAAAGGCGTGAAGCCCGTATCGTCGACGGTATTGTGAAGCGTGGCAACCACGTTGAAGCGTTGCGTGAAATCGTCGGTCAGCCATTCCAGCGCCGCGACGAGGCCGAGGTCGTCCAGCAATGGCGGGCGCAAGTCGGAGGCGATACGCCGTAGAGACGCCACCATACCGTCGATCTGACGTTGCAGTTCGGTCGCGGCGGTGAGTCCTTCCGGATCACTCGCGTTCTCGCCCATGCGCCGTTCCAGCGCGACGACGCCCATCTTGAGCGCCGTGAGCTGCTGGCCGAGGTCGTCATGCAGTTCGCGGGCAATTCGTCTTTGCTCGTATTCGCGCGTGCGCTGAATCTGAGCGGCCAGTTCGCTCGCATGCTCGAGTTCGGCGAGGCGCATGCGTTCGGTCATGTCGCGCGTAACCTTGGCGAAACCGAGCAATGCACCGGCCGCATCACAAACTGCCGTGATCGTCACGTCCGCCCAGAACCGCGAGCCGTCGCGCCGAACGCGCCAGCCCTGATCCGCCACCCGGCCCTGCGCGATAGCGAGCGCCAGTTCGCGTTCCGGCTTCGCGGCGGCGACGTCTTCGGGGGTGTAGAAGACCGAAAAATGGCGGCCGATGATTTCGCCGGGCGCATAGCCCTTGATCTTGTGCGCGCCGCCGTTCCAGCTCGCCACGCGGCCGTCCTGATCGAGCATGAAGATCGCGTAATCCTGCACCGCGTCGATCAGCAAATGATAGCGGTCCTCCACCGGTACGTCGGAGTCGTTGGCTGAGGCGGATTTACGGTTTGCATCTTTCCAGTTGAACACCACCGGCATCTCCGAAAAGTTGGTCAATGGCGAACGACCGGTCCACTGCAATGATAGCGAGATCCACCGAGGTTACGCCGAATAATTCCTTTCCGCCGACGACAGCCGGCGCAACTGCGCGTGCCATTCACGCGCGCAGCAAGCCATTCGATGATTGATGCATGTCAACCGGCTTCCAGGGGGCACGCCTACATTGGACTGACTACTGCCGTGCGCGTGCTCGTCGCTGCGTCCCACAGCGCGCAGGCGGATCGCTTCATCACGTCAGGAGGTCCATTATGACCGGCAAATCCGTCACGCCCTTCGAGCTGTTCCGCGCCAATCTCTCGTTCGCGCTGCAGGCGCTGAGCTTCGGCCACCAGGCCCGGCAGCAGGCATGCGAGTTCGAGATGCAGCGTATACGGCGTGATCTGGAGGCGGCACGCGCGATTGGCAATGCCGCTTCGGCAGCAAAGGACTGGAGCGCGCTCGCCGTATCGTGGCAAACGGTGTTGCGCGACTACATGGCGACCACCACCAATCTCTGGCAGCAAGGCCTCGGCGCGGCGGTGCGGCTGCAAACCGGATCCTTCGAAGGCATGCGTGAAGCGTTTGCGACCTGGCAGGCGGTTTCGACTGACCAATGGCCCACGCAGGCCGCGATGAATCCCGTCATGCAGCCTTGGCAGGAGTGGCTACAGCGCGTGGAAAGCGCGGCGGGCATGCCTCGCGGGCGAGCACTCGGCGGCGATGTCCTCCATGAACGCTAATCGGCGAGTTCGGCCGCGGCGCCTACCGCCGGTAAGCGCCGGTGGGCCAGCCGCAGGAGCGAGGGCATCCTGTCGGCTAAAGGCGTTGCGTCCATCAACGGCGGCATGCACGTGCGCTGAAACGTTGAAGGTTTACCGTTTTGGTGGGTGTGTGCATCCGCGCTAGCCGTGCGCCGCTTCCGTCGGCGCGGCCGCTTCGGGTTCGCACAGCCGCCGCAGCAGTTTTCGCCAGTAATCCAGACGTCCGAAATCAGCGAGCGGAACCTCCGTATCGAAGCTCACCGTTCGCTGCATTTCTTCGGCGGAAAGCGGTTCCTCGTTGGCCATCTGGCGAATCAGCACGAGCGGGCCGGCATCCGACGCCGTGTGCGAAGCGGCGGCACGCGCCTGCACACGTTGTTCGAGTTGACGCGCTCGCGCATGAAAATCGAGCAGGAAAACGGGCACGCCGAGCGAGCGCGCGAGCGCAACGAAGCGGGCACGATGCGCATGCTTGAGAAACGTCGCGTCGACCAGCGCGGGGTAGCCCGCCAGCAGCACTTGTTGCGCCAGCCGTTGCAGCAGGTCGTAGTGCCGATCGATCGAGTGCGGTGTGTACGCGTCCGCTGGCAGAGGCCGGGGATCGACGGGAGTGAACGGACGACCGCGTTTGCGCTCGATATCGCTCGACAGTCGCACGGCGCCGAGCAGGTTCACTAACGCTTCGCTCGCCACCGATTTGCCCGATCCGCAATAGCCGTGGCATAGCAGCAAGTAGTGCCGCTGTGGCGCGCTCAGGCGCTCCGCCAGATTCAGGTAGGCAGCGGCTCGCGCGAAGTGCTCATCGTACGGTTGATTTCGTGTTTTCAACAAGGCGACGAGGGCACGCACCAGCGCGCGATAGACCATGTAGTAACGCAGCGCAGGCAACGCCGCGAAATCGCCGGTACGTTGCAGCCAGCCGTTCAACAGCCGAGCTGCCAGATCCTGCCGTCCGCATGCCTGCAGATCCATCAAGGGAAAGCTCAGGTCGCTGGCGACGTCGATCCAGCGCAAGGCGTCGTCAAACTCGATGCAATCGAACATGAGTACGCGCTTGCCGCGGCGCACGATGTTGTCGAGGTGCAGGTCTCCATGACACTCGCGCACAAAGCCGCCTCTACGGCGCGCGTCGAAGTGCCCGGCAAGACGTTTGCCTTCGCTCTCGCACCAGGCGGAGAGGCGCGCAGGCAAGCGCGCCCCGGTCTCACTGTCGAGCGCCTCCAGCACGGTGCGCATCTGCTGCTGAACAAACGGCGCCGACCCGAAGACCTCGCGAGTCGGCGTGCGTGGTGACTGCCGGTGGAACGTGGCGAGTTGCACGGCCAAGGCGTCTATTTCGGCAAAGCCGAGCTCGCCGCGCGCCTGCAACGCCTTGAACACGTCGTGTTCGTCGAAGCGCCGCATCCGCACAGCGTGCTCGGCGGTGTTGCCTGTCGCTGCGATGCGATACGCGCGTCCGCGGCGCGTAATCGATACGACGCCGCAATAGAGTTCACGTGCGAGCCGCCGGTTCAGTCTGAACTCGTCGGCGCACGAGCGCTCGCGCGCTTGCGCCTGCGTGAAGTCCACGAAGCCCGGATCGACGCGCTTCTTCACTTTGTATGCGTAACGCCCGGCCAGGTACACGACCGAGATATGTGTCTCGATACGGCGAATGCGTCCCGCCGGATGGCCGTAGGTAGACGACCTCTGCATGGCGCGGTCGAGCGCACGCCAGCCTCGTTGCGCGAGCCGCTCGCGCTGCCGTAGGTGAACCGGACGCTGATGTGCCGGTGAAAAGTCAGCAGGCATGGAACTCTCCGTCGCACGATCATGGTTTCTTCAGAATAGATGCGGCCCATCGTGCGGGGTTGACCGACGTCATGCTTTTCGAGGTCTCGGACTGCGATGTGGGCCGCTTGACGCACGTCAATTCACGAGTCGAAGGCGAGCATAGAGTTACCGGTACAGCCTGCTCGTCGCGACGGTGAACGCCGTGCATCGAGGCGCGCTGCAGTGCACCGCTCCCGTCCTGAAGATCTAGCGTGAAAGAGGCGGTATGAGGCGTGCGACGCGAATGCAAATCCATGATGTGATTGACTAAATCAGGAGCAGTACGATGAGCAACTTGAGCCGATTTGATCCGTTTCCCCTCGAACCCATGTCCGAACTCTTTCAAGGTTTGTTCCGGCCGCTGCGCGGCGCGGGCGGCGAAGCGCCGCTTGCCGATATCAAGGTCGACGTGACGGAAAGCGATAACGCGTACACCGTGAAGGCCGAACTGCCGGGCGTCGAGAAAAAGGACATCGACGTAAAAATCGACGGCAACCTTGTTTCGATCAGCGCGAAAGTCGAACGGAATCAGGAAATGAAAGAGGGCGAACGGGTGATTCGCCGGGAACGCTATGCAGGCGCTGTCAGCCGCGCCTTTTCATTGGCGAGCGAAGTCGACGAGAGCGCGGCGGCAGCGGAGTACAAGGACGGCGTGCTCTCGCTCACGCTGCCGAAGAAGGCGGCTTCCGAACGCAAGCGCCTGCAGATCAATTGATCCGGGGCCGCGCGGAGCGCCGCGGTTTCGTGGGCCGCGCGGGCTTTTAGCCGTATGCCAACAAGGAGCACGCAATGAAGTCGGACATGGAATTGAAGCAGCAGGTCGAAGACGAACTGGCTTGGGATCCTGCGGTGACCGTCACGGACATCGGCGTTGAAGTGCATGACCGGGTCGTGACGTTGTCCGGGCATCCAGTGAGCTATGCGGAGAAGCTCGCGGCGGAAAAGGCCGCGCAACGTGTGGCCGGCGTGAAGGCTGTCGTAGTGGAACTGAACGTTCGCCTGCCGCATTCCGACGTGCGCACCGACGAAGAAATCGCCAACGCCGTTCGTTCCATCTTGCGCTGGACCGTCGGTTTGAGCGAAGAGTCGGTCAAGGTGCAGGTCGAGAAAGGTTGGGTGACGTTGAGCGGCGAGGTCGACTGGGCGTATCAGAGCCATGTCGCGATGCGTACCGTGTCGCACATGCGCGGCGTGACAGGGGTCTCGAACCTCGTGCGGATCGGCGGTAACGTGGCCGCGCTCGATATCGGCGAACAGATCGGCAAGGCGCTGCAACGTCACGCCGAACGCGAGGCGAAGCACATTGCCGTGAAGGTGGATGACGGAACCGTCACGCTGACGGGCTCGGTCGATTCGATGGCGGAGCGCTCCGCCGTGCGAGGTGCGGCGTGGTCGGCGCCGGGTGTCCATGCGGTTATCGACAATCTGACCGTGGGATAGACAGGCGCCATGCGCCGCCCGGCTGCGGACGGGACGGGCGCCGCGCAGGTGGCGTGAGCCGTGCGCGGGCGCATGAACGGTGCAGCATGGACGGCAATCCATGGGCGGCGCACATTATCAAGGAGCGACACATGACGATCTCGGGTAGTGTGGGTGACGGCGACTGGTCGGTCGCCGCAACCACACATCGCACAGCGGGCGGCTTCGATTGCTCGATCCAGCTCAGCCACCACACCCCAGAGGGCATCTTCAAACACGAGTTCAGACACAGCAGTGTTTTTCCTACCGAGCGCGAAGCGGTTCTGGCGGGTTTGCGCGAAGGCATGGACTGGGTCCGCCTCAAGATGTCGAATACGCTGTCGGTTCTGCCGGGGGGATGTCCGGCCGAGCCTAAGTGATTTCTGACTTTTGTCGCGCGTTCGGTTTAGTTCGCTTTTTTTAGTTCGTTTATCTCGCCATCCCGTCACTCGCTCAGTCGAGCTTCAGTCGAGCTTCAGGACAATACGTCCATCTACCTTCCCGCTCTTCAAATCGGCGAAAACCTGATTGATATTGTCCAGCCGATCGAGATGGATTCGAGCGCGCACACGGCCTTGCGCGGCGAATTCGAGCGATTCCTGCAAGTCCTTGCGCGTGCCGACAATGGAGCCGCGCACGGTAATGCCGTTGAGCACGGTCGAGAAAATCGGCAGCGGGAATTCACCCGGCGGCAGACCATTCAGCGCAATGGTGCCGCCGCGCCGCACCATGCCTAGTGCCTGAGCGAAGGCGCTGCGCGATACGGCGGTGACGAGTACCCCGTGCGTTCCGCCGATTTCCTTCTGGATCGCCGCCGCGGCGTCGCATTCGGAAGCATTGAACGTGAGCGTAGCGCCGAGTTCGCGGGCGAGAGCGAGCTTATCCGCTGAGATGTCGACCGCTACCACGCGCAGGCCCATGGCAATCGCGTATTGAACCGCGACGTGGCCGAGCCCGCCGATCCCCGAAATCGTGATCCATTGACCCGGCCGCGTGTCCGTCATGCGGATGCCTTTGTAGACGGTCACGCCCGCGCAGAGGATCGGCGCGATATCTTCGAACGTGACTTCGGCTGGCAGATGGCCGACATAGTCCGGATCGGCCAGGACGTACTCCGCGTAGGCGCCGTTCACCGAATAGCCCGTATTCTGCTGCTCGTGGCACAAGGTTTCCCAACCGCCAAGGCAGTGCTCGCAATGACCGCAGGCGGTATAAAGCCACGGCACGCCGACACGATCGCCTTCCTTCACGTGTTTGACGCCTTCGCCCACAGCGGCGACGTAGCCGACCCCTTCGTGGCCGGGAATGAAGGGCAGCGTGGGCCTGACCGGCCAGTCGCCGTCAGCCGCGTGCAGATCCGTGTGACATACGCCGGACGCCTTGATGTTGACAAGAATCTGACCGCGACCGGGCTTCGGGACGGGGACCTCTTCAATGCGCAGCGGAGCGCCGAACTCGTGAACGACAGCAGCTTTCATCACTTGGGCCATAACCTTTTCTCCAGACGTTGAACGCGTGGCGACCAGTATCTCTGTCACGCATACGGTGCAATTGACTTGGGTCATCCAATGGCTACGCGGCGCTATTCGGATCACGCTCGCGCTGTACCACCTTCGAGATGATCCACGTCAAACGGGAGGATGCGGTGGCGGCCTAATCTGAAGTCACCCGAGGGCTCACCGGCTTCGAGATATTGACGATCGAGATGGGCCGGTCCCACGAATTCAATGATCCTAACTGTTCAGGAGGCTCACTATGCGCGCATCCGATGTCATGACCACCAACGTCATCTCTGTCACCCCCGACATGACCGTGCGGGACGTCGCCAGAATTTTCGTCGATAACGGCATTAGCGGTGCGCCGGTGCTGGATCCGGAGGGTCGTATCGCGGGCATGATCAGCGAGGGCGATCTGCTTCGCCGCACCGAAATCGGCACCGACGAGCGCAAGCGCGCTTCATGGCTCGACGTCTGGTCCGCGAACCATGAAGCGCGGGATTACATCAAGACCCATGCGGTGAAGGTGCGCGATGTCATGACCGCCGACGTGGTGACCGTTCAGCCCGACACGCCGCTCGGCGAAGTGGCCGGCATTCTCGAGACGCGGCGCATCAAACGTGTTCCCGTGACGCAAGCGGGACGGCTCGTGGGTCTCGTGAGCCGCGCCAATCTTGTGCAGGCGCTCGCAAGCGTGCCGGACGAGCCGACATCGGATGTAACGCTCTCGGACGCCGAGATCCGCGCGATGCTGATGGGCGAACTGGCGGGCCGCAAATGGAGCTTCGCCGGCCGCAATATCGTCGTTACCGATGGCGTGGTGCATCTGTGGGGCGTATTTCATGCGCTGGAAGCCGTCGACGCAGTTCGCGTGGCGGCGCAGAACATTCCCGGCGTCAAACGTGTGGAGGATCACACCGAGCCGTATCCAGTGATGCCGGGCATCTAGCGGACCAGCGAGCCGGCGCGTTTCGGCAATCAATTTTTGGAGGCATGATGGCTCAGATCATTCCCGGGCAATGGCTCAACATGGAAAGCGCCGGTTTCGACAATCTGTTCGGCGTAACGACGCGCAGCTTCGAGGCTTTTGAGCGGCTCACCGCGTTGAACCTGGAGGCGATCCGGTTTGGACTTGCCGAAACGCAGGAGGCGATGGCCCGGACATGCGCGGCAGACAATCTGCCGGAGATGCTGTGTCTTCCCACGTTGCTGGCGCCTGTGGGCGTGGCCCAGGCGCTCTCGTACAGCCGGCAGTTCTTCGAGATCCTGTCGGACCTGCAGCGGGACGCCGCGCCGCCCGCCGTTGGCGCGGGTCGGCAACGGCGGGCGGCCGACAGCCTGGTGGGGGGGCTCGCCACCCAGGCGCTCGTGCCTGCCGAGGTGGTGGGCGAGCCGCAGACGTCTGCCGCGCCCGCCGTCGCAGGGGCGGACGCTACTGAAAATGAGAAAACGTCTGCGCACAAAAAGCCCATCCAACCGATGCACACGGAATAGCGGACTTCGGTCGGAGGTTCGGTCGGTGTCGAGTCGGTGTCGAAGCTGCGCATTGTGCGCCGACTTTAAGCGAGGGTCGCCACAAGCACGGCCTTGATCGTGTGCATGCGGTTCTCGGCTTGCGAAAAGACGATCGACGCATCCGATTCGAACACCTCGTCGCTGACTTCGAGTTCGGACACGCCGAAATGCTCGTGGACCATCCGGCCGGTTTCGGTGTCCAGATTGTGATAGGCCGGCAGGCAATGCATGAAGCGGGTGCGCGGGTTGCCGGTCGCTTTCATCAGCGCGGCGTTGACCTGATAGGGTTGCAGGAGTTCGATCCTCGGACCCCACGCGTCCACAGGCTCGCCCATCGACACCCAGACGTCCGTGTAGACGAAATCGACGCCGCTCACCGCCTCATGCGGGTCCTCGACGATCGTCACGCCGGCGCCGGTGCGCTCGGCGAGCAGGCGCATTTGCGCGACCAGTTCGTCATGCGGCCACAATTCGCGTGGCGCCGCGATGCGCACGTCCATGCCCATCTGCACGCCGCCGATCAGCAGCGAGTTGCCCATGTTGAAGCGGGCGTCGCCGAGGTAGCAGAACGACAGCTCATGCAACGGCTTCTCGCCGAATTCCTGCATGGTGAGCAGGTCGGCGAGCACCTGAGTCGGGTGGAACTCGTCGGTGAGGCCGTTCCAGACCGGAACATGCGAATAGGTCGCAAGATCTTCGACCACGCTCTGATGAAAGCCGCGGTATTCGATACCGTCGTAGAGCCGTCCGAGTACCCGTGCCGTGTCCTTGAGCGACTCCTTGCGGCCGAGTTGTGAACTCGCGGAGTCGATATAGGTGACGTGGCCGCCCTGGTCGTGCACGGCAACTTCGAATGCGCAGCGCGTGCGCGTCGAGGTCTTTTCGAAAATCAACGCGATGTTCTTGCCATTGAGCCGCGGGACTTCGTTGCCCGCGTATTTGGCGCGCTTCAGCTCGGCGGCGAGATCGAGCAGGAAGCGGATGTCGCGCGGCGCGAAGTCCTGCATGTTCAGCAGACTGCGATTGCGTAGATTGAATGCCATAGGCGAATTCTCCAAAGGGTGCGGCGCGTGTTTCGCGTCAGAGGGTCAGAGGGGGGCGCGTTCGATCGGGCAGGTCATGCAATGGCCGCCGCCGCGTCCGCGGCCCAACTCGCCGCTCGGGATCGTGATGACTTCCACCCCCGCCTTGCGCAGCAGCGTGTTGGTGTACACATTGCGGTTGTAAGCGACGACGATGCCCGGCGCGAGCGCGATCACGTTGTTGCCGTCGTCCCATTGCTCGCGCTCGGATTCCCACGTGTCGCCGCCGGTGGCGACGGTGCGCAGCGTGCCGATGCCCAGCGCCCGCGCGACCACTTGCAGAAACGGTGCGCTTTCGGGGCGCACGTCGAGCTGACCCGGTAGCTTGCCGGGGCGCAGACTCGTGCAACGGATGGCATCGACCACTTCCGGAAAGATCGTGACCAGGTCGCGATCGCAGAAGGTGAATACCGTGTCGAGGTGCATCGCGCCGCGCGAGCGCGGCAGTTGTGCGGCGATCACCTGCTTGACCGATTCGCGAGCGAACAGCGCGCGTGCGAGTTGCGCGACACCTTGCGGCGAGGTCCGCTCGCCCATGCCGATCAGCACGACGTCGCGCGACAGCGGCATGACATCGCCACCCTCGAGCGTGGCGCCACCGTGGTCCGCCTCCGGGCCGCCCCACCAGATGCGCGTCCCGCTGCTGAAGAGCGGATGGAAGCGGTAAATCGCGGCGGCGAGCAGCGTTTCCTGTTGCCGCGCCGGCCAGTACATCGATCCGAGCACGAGGCCGTCGTTGATCCAGCAACTGCTGTCGCGCGTAAAGAGCGTGTTGGGCAGCGGCGGGAGGATGAATCCCGCAGGCAGCGTGCATTGCGCGAGCAACCCGTCGGCCTTGAACGGCAATTCCGCCCGAACGATTCCGCCGATCAGGCGAGTCGCCAGTTCACTCGGCTCCATCTCCTGGAGCCACGGCCGCAGTTGTGCCGCCAGTTCCGCATCCACGGTGCCGGGCGCGAGCTTGTGTTCTAGCACCCAGTCGCGCGCCTCACGGCCTCGCAGAATGTCGGCCAGCAGATCGTGCATCTCGAGCACGTCGACGCCGTGCTCCTGCATCGTGCTGACAAACGCGTAATGGTCGTTCTTCGCCTGCGATACCCACAGCACGTCGTCGAACAGCAAGTCGCGGCAATTGGCGGGTGTCAGGCGTGCCTGCGCAAGTCCCGGGCGGCAGACCATGACCTTGCGCAGCGTGCCTGTTTCGGAATAGACGCCGAATGTCATCGAGTTTCTCTCCTGAAGATCGCCGGATTACAAGCCGAGCGCGCCGGTGGACAGCAGCCACGCCGCCACGGCCGCAAGAACGAGCAGGCCCGCGAGGATCGCCGCTTCGAACGGCTTGAACAGACGTGCGCTGCGTTCGCGCTTTGCCCAGCCGTACAGAAGCACGCCAGGCGCATAGAGCAGCGCGGAGAGCAGCAGATACTTGGGCCCGGCGGCGTAGAGCAGCCAGCAGCAATAAACGGTTGCGGCCGCACCGATCAGCATGTCGCGGGTTCGGGTGCCTTCCGCCGCCGCGTAGCCCTCGCCGCGTATGGCGATGCGAGTCGCGTAGACGGCGGAGAACAGGTACGGGATCAGGATCATCGAAGTCGCGAGCGAGATCAGCGCCAGATAAGTCGCGTTGGAGACGAGCGTGATGATGAGAAACAGTTGCACGAGTCCGTTCGTGACCCAGAGTGCATTGGCGGGTACGCCGTGACTGTTTTCGCGCGCCAGAAACTTCGGCATGACGCCGCCGTTCGCCGGCGTGAAGAGTGTTTCCGCCGCCAGCAGGGTCCACGCCAGCAACGCGCCGCCGACCGATACCAGCAGGCCGAGACTGATGAGTACCGCGCCCCAGGCGCCGACGGCCTTGTCGAGCACGCCGGCCATCGACGGATTCTTCATCGCGGCGAGTTCGCCTTGCGGGACGATCCCGAGCGACAGCAGGGAGACCGCCATCAGCAGGACCAGTACGACCGCGAAGCCGAGCAGGGTGGCGCGGCCGATATCCTCGCGCCGCTGCGCGCGGGCTGAGAACACGCTGGCGCCTTCGATACCGATGAACACCCACACGGTGATCAGCATGGTGCTTTTGACCTGCGTGAAGACGCTGCCGAGCTTCGCATTGCCCCAGAAGTCCTGCGCAATCACATGGCTTCTGAATGCAATGGCCGCCAGCACGATGAACAGCACGAGCGGAATCACCTTGGCGACGGTGGTGATCGCGTTGAGCACCGCCGCGCTGCGCACGCCGCGCAGGATCACCGCATGCATGATCCATAGCGCGATGGAGGCGCCCAGCACGGCCGCGGGCGTATTGCCCTCGCCGAACACGGGGAAAAAGTAGCCGAGCGTGCCGAACACGATGACGAGATAGCCGACGTTGCCGATCCACGCGCTGACCCAGTAACCCCAGGCCGAATTGAAGCCGACGAAGTCGCCGGCACCGGCCCGCGCGTAAGCGTAGATGCCGTTGTCGAGTTCGGGCTTGCGGGTCGTGAGCGTCTGATAGACGAAGGCGAGCATCAACATGCCGACGCCGGTGATCAGCCAGCCGATCAGGACAGCCGCGGCGCCCGCGCCGGAAGCCATGTTCTGCGGCAGGGAAAATACGCCGCTGCCGATCATCGAACCGATCACCAGCGCGGTGAGCAGGCCGAGCCGCAATGGTTTTGCCACGGCGTTGCCACTCCGGCCGGCCGGGGCGGGAGTGGAGGGTGCCGAAAATGAATCTGCCAGGTTCTTCATGACGGACCTCACCGTTCATCAGATAGCTGGATTAGGTCACTTCGTGAAGGCTTGGCCGTTGATCTGGATCAGTCCGCGCAAGGTCGCGCCTTAGCGGGGCATGTCAGGCGATTGGGCGAACGGTTTGCGCGGGTTTGTTCGCGGCCTACGTATTTCTCGCACTTATCTCTCAGACATTTGATGAAAGTCAGTTTCGCGGCGCATTCCAGGAATATCTTTTGATTGGTCAATCACCGCCGCGCAAACCCTCAAACCCCGACCATGCCCACTCGTCCAGCAGCAGCGTTTTCAGCCAGCCCGTCGACTGCACGGGATGGCTGCATCGTTGCCGTGCGCGGCGCGATCGTCGATGTCCGGTTCGACGGTGATTCGCTTCCCCCCGTCGGCGATGCGCTCGTTGTCATGCCGGACGATCTCGCGCCGGTGCTCGCCGAGGTGCAGGCGCATCTGAGCGAAACCATGGTGCGCGCGCTGGCCTTGCAGACAACCGCCGGGTTGCGGCGCGGCACGCGTGTGCGAGCCACCGGCGGCCCCATTGAAGCGCCGGTCGGCGAAGCCGTGCTCGGCAGGCTGCTCGACGTGACCGGCGCGACCCGCGACGACGGCCCGGCGCTTCCCGCGCAGATCGAGCGTCGTCCGATTCATCGCGCGGCGCCGCCGCTCGCGTCGCTGAAAGGCACCAGCACGCTGTTCTCGACCGGCATCAAGGTGATCGATCTGCTCGCGCCGCTCGCGCAGGGCGGCAAAGCGGCCATGTTCGGCGGCGCCGGCGTCGGCAAGACCGTGCTCGTGATGGAACTGATTCACGCGATGGTCGAGCGCTATGAAGGTATCTCGGTGTTTGCCGGCGTCGGCGAACGCTCGCGCGAAGGCCACGAGATGCTGCTCGATATGCGCACCTCCGGCGTGTTGTCGCGCACGGTGCTGGTGTACGGGCAGATGAACGAGCCGCCGGGGGCGCGCTGGCGCGTGCCCTTCACGGCATTGACGATTGCTGAATACTTCCGCGACGAACGCCGGCAGAACGTCCTGCTGCTCATGGATAACGTGTTTCGCTTCGTGCAGGCGGGCGCCGAAGTGTCGGGTCTGCTCGGGCGCATGCCCTCGAGAGTCGGCTATCAGCCCACGCTGGCCAGCGAAGTTGCGAGCTTGCAGGAGCGCATCGTGTCCGTGGGCGGCGTATCGGTGACGGCGATCGAGGCCGTGTACGTGCCGGCCGACGATTTCACCGACCCCGCCGTGACCGCGATTGCAGCACACCTCGACAGCATGGTCGTGCTGTCCCGCGCGATGGCCGCCGAAGGCATGTATCCCGCCGTCGATCCGATCGCGTCGTCGTCGATCCTGCTCGATCCGCTGGTGGTGGGCGAAGAGCATGCGGCGGTGGCAACCGAGGTGCGCAGAATCATCGAGCATTACCGCGAGTTGCAGGACGTGATCTCGTTGCTCGGCGTGGAAGAGCTGGGCGCCGAGGATCGCGCGCTGGTCGGCCGCGCCCGTCGCCTGCAACGCTTTCTGACCCAGCCGTTCGCGGTCACCGAGGCGTTTACGGGCGAAGCCGGCCGCTCGGTGGCGCTCGCCGACACGATTGCCGGCTGCAAGGCGATTCTCGCGGGCGAGTGCGATACATGGCAGGAGAGTTCGCTGTACATGATCGGCTCGCTCGACGAAGGGCGCAGCAGGGAAGAGGCCGCCGCGCACCGACCCGCCGCTGCGGAAAAGGAGCCCGTGGCATGAGCAACAGCGCATTGAAGCTGACCATCGCCACGCCGTCGCGGGTGTGGTTCGACGGCGTCGACGTCGTTTCGTTGCGCGCGGAAGACGCAAGCGGTTCGTTCGGTATCCGTATTGGTCATGCCGATTTCGTCACGCAACTGACCTCGTCGGTGGTTCGCTGGACGGGTGCCGACAACGTGTCGCACTACTGTGCGGTGAACGGCGGCGTGCTGCTGGTATTGGGCGGCGCCACCGTGTCCATCGCTTGCCGCGAAGCGATTCCGGGCGATTCGCTGGAAGGCCTCGAGGTGCTGGTGCGCAGCCGCCACGCCGACGAAGACGACGCGGCGCGCCGTGCCCGGGTCGACCAGTTGCGGCTGCATGCGCGCGCGGTGCGTCAGATGCTGCGCTACTTGCGGCCGCGGCCCGGAACCGACAGTGCCAACCCGGCCGGCTCGGGAGCGACACCGCAATGAGCACGCCACAGCACGACAAGCGCAATACCGAAGCCGACAGGCTGGCCGGCGCGGCGCAACAGGCCGCGGAGCGCGCGGCGCGCGGGCGCGAAGAGCCGGAGCCGTCGCTCGGCAGCCGGCTCGGCCAGATCGGCATTCTTGGCTGGGCCATCGTCGTGCCGACTTTGCTCGGGCTCGCGTTGGGGCACTGGCTCGACCGCACATTCGGCACGCGGGTATTTTTCTCGGCGCCGCTTCTGATGTTAGGGGCGGCGCTCGGTTTCTGGTCCGCGTGGAAATGGATGCATCGTCAACAGGGAACACACCGTGAATAGCGCGCTGGCATGGCCGCTACCGCCGCTCGCCGCCCAACTCGTGATCGGACTCACGCTCGGCATGGTGGCCGGCGCGTGGCATTTCCTTTCGTTGCGCTGGAACTGGCCGCTGTTCGCAACGGGCAAAACGGCTGCGGCGCTCGCGCTGCAACTCGCGCGCATTGCGTTGACCTGTGCGGTGCTGCTGGTGCTCGCACGCATCGGTGCGCTCGCGCTGCTCGCCGGCATGGCAGGCGTGCTGCTCGCACGCAGGATCGCGCTACGGCGTTACGGAGGCCTGTCATGACCGAATCACCGCTCACGATCGCGCCGCTTCTGCGGATTGGACCCGTGGCGCTTACCTCGCCCGTGTTGATCACCTGGGCGATCATGGCCGTCGTCACGCTGGCGGCTGTCGTGCTGAGCCGAAGACTCTCGCTTGCGCCCGGCAAGACGCAAACCGCGGTTGAGCTGCTGGTCGAAACCATCGACCAGCAGATTCGCGACACCATGCAAACCGAGGCCGCGACCTATCGCGCGCTGATCGGCACGCTGTTCATCTTCGTGCTGGTCGCCAACTGGTGCGCGCTGGTACCGGGCGTGACGCCACCCACCGCGCACCTCGAAACGGATGCCGCGCTCGCGTTGATCGTGCTTGGCGCGACGGTCGTCTATGGCATTCGCAGCCGGGGTGCCACGGGCTATCTCGCGTCGTTCGCGGAACCGAGCTGGGTGATGATACCGCTGAACGTCGTCGAGCAGATCACGCGGACGTTCTCACTCGTCGTGCGCCTGTTCGGCAACGTCATGAGCGGCGTGTTCGTGATCGGCATTCTGCTGTCGCTTGCCGGCCTGCTGGTGCCGATTCCGCTCATGGCGCTGGATCTGCTCACGGGCGCGGTGCAGGCCTACATTTTTGCTGTTCTCTCGATGGTTTTCATCGGTGCCGCGATCGGTGATCCGCACCATGTCAGTGTCAAAAAGGGCGAAGTCTCATGAATAACCTCATCGAAGTGGTCAGTATCGCCGCGGCAGCGCTTGCCGTTTCGTTCGGCGCGATCGGGCCGGCGCTCGCGGAAGGCCGTGCGGTCGCCGCGGCGATGGATGCGATCGCGCGGCAGCCGGATTCGGCGGGCACCGTATCGCGCACGCTGTTCGTCGGGCTGGCCATGATCGAGACGATGGCGATCTATTGCCTCGTGATCGCCTTGCTGCTGCTGTTCGCCAACCCGTTTGCGAAATAGGCGGACCCCATGCGTATCGACTGGTGGACGCTTGCGCTCCAGACCATCAATGCACTGGTGTTGATATGGCTGCTCGCGCGTTTTCTGTTCCGCCCGGTCGCGGGGATCATCGCCGAACGTCAGAAGGCGGCGCGCGCGCTGATCGCGGATGCCGAGGCGGCGAAGCTCGCAGCCATTCAGGAGCGCGACAAGGCGGCCCACGAAACGCAACAGCTGGCGGCGGCGCACGGCGAAGCGATGAAAGCCGTCGCCGTGGAGGCCGCGGCGCAAAAGCAGGCGCTTCTGAGCGCCGCGCAAGCCGATGCGGACGCCTTGCGCGCGGCGGCGAAAGGCGAAGCCGCGGGGGCGCGCGCCGAGCAGGACAAACTCGCGTCCGAGCGGGCCAGCCGGCTTGCCGTCGATATCGCGGCAAAGCTGCTTGACAGGCTGCCCGAGAGCGTGCGCGTGAGCGGCTTTATCGACGGTCTCGCCGAGGGGATCGCACAACTTCCGGAAACCGCCCGCGCGGCGCTTTGGGGCGACGGCGCGGTGCCGACACTCGCCGCGCCGCGTGTGTTGAGCGAGCGGGAACAGCAGCAGTGCCGCACGATGCTCGCAACCTGCCTGAAACGTGATGCGCCGGTCAACTTCGAAGTGGATCCGCATTTGATCGCCGGCCTCGAACTGCGCTCGCCGCATGCCGTGGTGCGCAACAGCTTCGGCGCGGAACTCGTCCGGATCAAGGAGGCGCTGCTCGATGACAGTCATGCTTCCCGCTGAATCGAGCGACGACGCCTGGCTTGCGGCGCAGCGCGGGGCGCTGGCCCGCACGGCATGCGCGCCCTATGCCGATACGCTCGGCCGTGTCGAGCGGATCGGTGACGGGATCGCGTTCGTCTCGGGACTGGCCGATGCGGCGCTCGACGAACTGCTGCGATTCGAAAGCGGCGCGAGCGGCTTCGTGCACTCGTTGGAGGCCGATCTCATGAGCGTCGTGTTACTCGACGACGGCGCCACCGTCGAAGCCGGCGCGCGCGTGACGCGCACCGGCGCGGTGATCGAAGTGCCCGTGGGCGAAGGCTTGCTCGGTCGTGTGATCGATCCGCTTGGCCGGCCACTCGATCGCGACGAACCGGTGTCGGCGGTGAAGCGTATGCCGATCGAGCGGCCCGCGCCGGCGATCATCGATCGCGATCTGGTCAGCGAGCCTGTCGAAACCGGCGTGCTGATCGTCGACGCGCTCTTCGCCGTCGGACGCGGACAGCGGGAGCTGATCATAGGCGATCGTGCAACGGGCAAGACCGCGTTGGCGCTCGACGCCATCGTCAACCAGAAGCACTCGGACATGATCTGTGTCTACGTGGCGATCGGCCAACGCTCGACAGCGGTGCAGCAAGTGATCGAATCCGTGCGGCGGTACGGCGCGCCCGAGCGCTGCGTGTTCGTGGTCGCGGCGGCGGCTTCGGCGGCCGGATTGCAATGGATCGCACCGTTTGCGGGCGTCACGATCGCCGAATACTTTCGCGACCGCGGACAGCATGCGCTGGTCGTGATCGACGACCTCACCAAACACGCCGCGACGCACCGGGAGTTGGCGCTGCTGACACGCGAGCCGCCAGGGCGCGAGGCCTATCCCGGCGACATCTTCTACGTGCATGCGCGATTGCTTGAGCGCGCGGCGAAACTGTCGGCGGCGCTCGGCGGTGGGTCGTTGACTGCATTGCCGATTGCGGAAACCGACGCGGGCAACCTGTCCGCCTATATCCCGACCAATCTGATTTCGATCACGGACGGCCAGATCGTGCTGGACACCGCGCTGTTCGCCGCCAACCAGCGTCCGGCCGTCGATGTCGGGTTGAGCGTGAGCCGTGTCGGCGGCAAGGCGCAGCATCCCGCCTTGCGCGACGTGTCAGGGCGCTTGCGGCTCGATTACGCGCAGTTTCTGGAGCTGGAGATGTTCTCCCGCTTCGGCGGTCTGACGGATGCCCATGTGGCCGGCAAGATCGCACGCGGGGAGCGCATCCGGGCATTGATCGCGCAGCCACGCTTCAAGCCGCTGCGCACGCTCGATGAAATCGCGTTGCTGGCCGCGTTGTCCGAAGGCGTGTTCGACGGCGTGCCACCGGCCATCGCCGCCGAAGCGCGGAGCCAGCTCGTCGACCAATTGCCGGGCGGGGGCATGGCAAGCGGATGGGCGGACGCGCCACTGGACGCCCCGACTCAAGCGGGACTCGTTACGGCGGTTCGCGAACTGGTGCAGCGCCTGACGTTGCAAGCGACGCTGCAAACGCCAAACGGCGCCGCCCCGGCCGGGATCGTGAAATGAGCGGCCGACTCGCGGAAATCGAAACGCGCACGGCGACCGCGCAACAACTGGACGCCGTGATCGGCGCAATGCGTGGCATCGCTGCGGCGCGTTCGCGTGAAGCGCAGCGGCGGCTGCCGGGTATCCGCTCTTCGGCCGCGACCGTGGGGGCTGCGATCGGCGCCGTCCTTGCTCATGGAAGAGCGGCGCAAGCCGCCCTGTCGGAGCCGGATCATGGCGCGCGGATCGTGATCGCGCTGTGTTCTGAACAGGGCTTTGTCGGCTCGTTCAACGAGCAGGTTCTGGACTATGTGCGGCCTCGTCTGGATAACGCGCGGTGTGAACTCCTGCTCGTCGGCACGCGCGGAGAGATGGCGGCGAACGAACGCCGCCTTCCGGTCGCTTGGAGCTCGCCCGCCGCTTCCCATGCCGATGACGTGCCGTCGCTGGCAAACCGCATCACGGAAGCGCTCTATGTGCGTCTTGGCGCTCGCGCGGTGGACCACGTCTCGATCATCCATGCGCTGCCTGGCGTCGCTGCTGCCAGCGAGATGGTCGAACACCGGTTGATTCCGTTCGATTTTTCGCGGTTTCCGGTGGCGGCGCGCGCCGTGCCACCGTTGCTCACCTTGCCGGTCGAACGTCTGCTGCCTGGGCTGGTCGAGGAATATGTGTTTGTCGAGATATGCGAAGCGTTGATGCTCTCGTTCGCCGCGGAAAACGAAGCGCGGGTGAGGGCGATGCTGGCCGCCCGCACCAATGTGAGAGACACGCTCGACGAACTGACGCAAAGCTATCGTCGGGTCCGTCAGGACGAAATCACCGCCGATATCGCGGAACTGGCGGCGACCGCCACGCAGCCGATCTAGCGGAGCGGCAGGTGGTGGCGCCCGGCGCCGCTCGCCTTATTCAGGGCGGCGCTCGCCGTTATCCCACGGCGAGATCGCCACTCCCGGCTTGCAGCGCGATTGCTTGACGCAGGTCAGGCCGATAGAGCCATTCGCGCCGATCATCCATCTAGTCTGCAACGATGGGCAGTGTCGAGACGCCGAGCGGGCCGGTGCAACGTCTACGAGGAGCGAACCATGTATCAGAAGATCGTCGTGGCTCTGGATGGCAGCGAGTCGTCCAGATGGGCGCTGTATGAAGCGCTCGAATTTGCTCAGCTGACGCACGCGCGGCTTCACGCGGTGTACGTCGTCAATCCCTGGTGCGTGTCGCGCTACGCGGGCTATTTCAATGCCGAACAGCTTCGTAACGTGCTGCGCGAAGACGGCCGTCTCGCGCTCGAAGAAGCGCGCCGGGCCATGGCCGAGCGCGGCGTGCCCGGCGACACCGAGATCGAGGAGACAGAGAATGCAGCGGACGATATCCCGCACTGCCTCGCCCGTTGCGTGCAGCGTCAGGGCGCCGGCCTGGTGGTGATGGGCACGCAAGGCCGGCATGGCATAGGAAGGTTGTTGCAGGGCAGCGTTGCGGAAACGTTCTTGCGGAGCGCTCACGTTCCGGTGCTGCTGGTCAGGACTCCACGCGATCAGGACGAGATACCGTCGGGGCTGTAAAAAGGACGCCGGCGGCCGGGCGTCAGCGGCCGTCGCCGCCACGCCCAAGCTCTCAATGCCACTAGTGCTGGATCGGACTGAACCCGACTGTCTGCGCGAGAATCGGCAGTTCGTCTTCGTTGAGCGACAGCGCGTTCGCGAGCAGTTGCGCATTGATCCAGCCGCGGATCACGCAGGCGAGCCCCGCCGACGCACAATACAACGAGACGTTCTGCGCGATCGCTCCGGCCGTCACGGCGGAAAACCGCTCGCGCTGCTGCGCGGGCATGTCCAGTAAGCGCGACGTGCGAACTACGTAGACGAGGTCGAGCGGCGCCTCGCCGACGAAATCCTGGTAGCCGGTCTGCCCGCGCGCGTCGATGGCATGTTTGAGAACCAGTTGATGGTTCGGCGCGTCGTACCGGTACACGCCGTTTTGCAGTGCGGCGTAGATGTCGATTTCGTTGAACGCGTGCGGTGAGGGCGCGGTGCGGCCGCCGGTTGCGGGCCGGTTGATACCGTCGGCAGCCCAGAGCAACTCGCCCAGCACCGTGGGCGGCAATGCTGTCGGCGCGAACGAGCGGCAACTCGCGCGCTGCGCGAAGGCGGTCATCAGCGGCACGCCGGTATGCAACTCGGGCTTGGGCAGCGTAATGACAGCGGGAGTTTCGCCGGTGGCGAGCGGCGGCCGCAGGAGAGGCGCGGCCTGGTACGCAAGGAGTGGCATGTCGGTCATATCGGACTCCGTTGAATTGCGCCGAGGGTGGCGGTGGCACCGCCACGCTGCCCACGACAAGTGTCATTCCACGTTAGTCCGAAATCCCCGCTGCCGATTGATACAGATCAGGCGAAGCAGGTCCCTGTTTGTAGAGACGCTCGGGGGGCATAACGCCCATGCCTGTTGTGCAAAGACGCGACACGGATCGCGTCGATCCGGTCGAGTCCCGCTGCGTCGAGCAACGCATTGCCATGCTGCGCTGGACGAACATGAACGCGAGTCCGCGCAGTTCAATGGGCAGCGCGCGCCAGCATCGGGCGCGCAAGCGCACGAGCGAATGCGCCATCACGGCATTTAAAGGCCGTGGGTCGTTTCATCGATCGATTGCTTGCGCTTGGCGCGCGGTTGCGCCGATGCGCCGTCGAGGGCATCCAGTTTGGCGAGCAGCGCTGACGCCCGCGCGCCTATCGGGCTCTGCGCGTCGGTTTGGGCCGCCGCGGACTCGATGCGCGCTCGCCAGTAGGCCGGCTGGAAAACAAAGTGAGCGGAGCGCGGCGCTTCACACTGGAGCAGCCGTTCGAGTTGCCCGATCATCGAACCGATATGGGCAAGGTCTCGTTCATTGGAATCGATTCGAGCCATGTGCGTGACGGGCCCCATTTCGTGATGACAGGACGTGTTGCGATCCGACGAGACAAGTCCATGACGGGGCCATGTGAATGCGCCGCAACGCGCGACTCAGTCCCGCTGTATCGACCAGCATAGAGGTGCGCCCAGATGGTTTGATTGATCGCCGTCAAGGGCGCGTGACGTAGATCACGCGAAAACGCCTGTTTAATTCAATTTGCCGTGTGAGCTTGTGTGGACCGCACTTGTCTCCGCATGCTCACTGTGGTGTATCGGACGAGTGGTTTCCGCTCGCGACCGCTGTCCATTCCTGTGCATAGGCGGGCCGGAACTCCAATCTGCATTTGGCGCCGGTCGTCCGGGCGGCGGTGATAGTGGCTTGACGTGTATCAATGAGTGACCAGCCAGGGCGCAGAGAATCAGATATCGACGTCAGCTGGGCGAACGCACGCCCTCTTTGGGGACCCGATCATGAGCACAACGCACCTTGGCGGTCATGCCATTCACTCAATCCGACGCATCCTCGTGGCTGTGGACACTTCGCCGGAGTCAGCGCGCACAGCGGCGTATGTGTGTCACCTGACGCCGCCCGGCGCCCGGGTCCGCGTGGTGAGCGTCGCCGAAAATCCCCGCACCTTGTTGCCGCTCGGGTCGATGACGGATGGCGAGCTGCAGCTCGCGCGCGCCGAACTTGCCCGCGACGCGGGTGACGCCGTGGCGCGCGCAAAAAGCATATTCGCGGATGCCGGCATCGACGTCGAGTCGGACGTCGTGGAAATTTCGCGGCAAGGCGGCTATACCGCGAACGCGTTGATCGACGCCGCGGCGCAATGGCAGGCGGATCTGCTCGTCGTGGGCGCGCGTCAGCATCACGGTATGTTGCGCTGGATCGAAGGTACGGTTTCCGAATTCGTCACCACCCAGGCGCCCTGTTCGATTCTCGTGGTGCCGGCCAGCTACGAAACGGAGATCCAGTCGT
This sequence comes from Paraburkholderia sp. RL17-381-BIF-C, assembly GCF_046026435.1. Lineage (NCBI taxonomy): Bacteria > Pseudomonadati > Pseudomonadota > Betaproteobacteria > Burkholderiales > Burkholderiaceae > Paraburkholderia > Paraburkholderia sp. RL17-381-BIF-C. Next base: position 65,667 of record NZ_JARESX010000031.1, read on the forward strand.
CGCCGCGCCGGATCCTGTTCGCGCTGGACGGAAGCGCCGCGTCGCGCGACGCATTGCATTTCGGGCTGCAACTCGCCACACCCGAGGCCCGTCTTCGCGCCATCTATGTTGTAGATCGCGCCGTCCGGCTAACCGATATCGTGCCGATCCGCATGCTCGAGGAGGCGTTCGTCGAAGAAGGAAAAGTGATTCTGGCCGCCGCAGCGACGGTCTTTGCCGAATTGCCGAATCAGGCTGAGACCGCGGCGGTCGAAACGGCCCCCGCACGTGACGACGTCGCGCACGCGATCATCCGCGACGCGCAACAGTGGCACGCGGACCTGGTCGTCGTCGGCACCCATGGGCGGCGCGGCGTCGCGCGCTGGTTTCTCGGCAGCGTGGCCGCGCGCACCGCGCGTCTCACCGGCACGCCTTTACTGCTGGCGCGACCGGGCCACGAAACGTGAAACGGGCGACGGACATCGGCTGAATATACTGCGCGCCTGTCGCGCCATGCGAGCGCGGGGAGTGGCCGAAACGCCGGCGCGAAACGCCGGCTGACACACCTCCGGGCGCTCACGAACCTGGGGATCTTTCCGACATGTCGATCTTTAACTCACACGCGCTGCGCACCGCCTTTGCATTCGGGTTTCTTGTCCTGAGTGCCGCGGTTGCCGGGCAATCACTGCCCGAGGCGGTCAGCCGTGACGGCGTGCTGTACATGACGGGCGGCATCGGCGAGGACGACGCGAAAGCCTTTCGCGCACTCGCGCCTCGCTACAGCCTGCGCATGATGTTTACCACGGCTGCGGGCAACTATCTCTCCGATGTGGATGTGACGATCGCAAGCGCATCGGGGCGCGCTGTCCTCGACACCCGCACCGAAGGGCCGTTCCTGTTCGTCATGCTGCCGGCCGGACGCTATCGTATCGTCGCACATGCCGGGAGCACGGAGATCGGGAAGACAGTCGACGTGCCGCGCCGCGGCGGGGCGGATCTGCACATCGTGTTGCAGGAACGTGCCACCGGCAATGCGCGGACCAACTGTGCGCATTGCCGTGCACCCATGCGCGGCCAGAGCGAACCCTGATCATGGCGACGCAAGGCGCGACATCCGACGTGCCGGCGTCCGCCGTGCCTGCGCGGCATACGGCGGGTGGACTGACGCACGCGGAGGTCGTGGCATTGCAGGCGCGACACGGCCGCAATGTGATCGCGCGGGGCAATCGCCATCTCTGGTGGAGCACCGTGCGCGATGCATTCACCGAGCCGATGTTCCTGCTGCTGCTCAGCGCGAGCGGCCTGTATGGTCTGATCGGCGACATGACGGAGGCATCGACGCTGCTCGCCCTGGTCGTTGCCGTGCTGGTGCTGACCATCGTCCAGAGCCACCGGACGGCGAGCGTGCTCGAAGCGCTGCGTGATCTGTCGGCCCCGCGAGCGCAGGTATTGCGCGACGGCAAGCGGGAATACGTATCGGCGGCGGAATTGGTGCCCGGCGATCTTGTCATTATCGAGGAAGGGGCGAAGGTGCCGGCCGACGGTGCGGTAACGGAAGCCCACGAACTGAGCGTCGACGAATCGCTGCTCACCGGCGAGTCCGTCGCCGTCGAGAAGTTTGCCGGTTCATCCGGCAAATCGCCCGCAGACCCGTCGCGGAGCTGCCTGTTTTCAGGGTCGATGGTAGTGCGGGGTCAGGGCCGCATGTACGTCACGGCGACGGGCGCGCAGACCGAGCTTGGCCGGCTCGGCGCAAGCCTTGCCGAAGTGAGCGAGCCACCTTCACCCTTGCAGGTCGAGATGCGCGGCTTCGTCAGGCGGTTTGCGACGCTCGCGGTGATCATCTGTGTGCTGCTCGTCTTCGCCTATCGCTGGCGCATGGGCGGCTGGATACCGGGTCTGCTGGCCGGCATTACGCTCGCGATGGGCATTTTGCCCGAAGAGCTGCCGGTGATATTCACCGTCTTCATGGCGCTGGGCGCGCGCCGGATCGCGAGGGAGGGCGTGCTGACACGGCGTCTGAGTGCCATCCAGACGCTCGGGCAAACCTCGGTGCTATGCGTCGACAAGACGGGCACGCTGACCCAGAACCGTATGTCCGTGCGCGTGCTGTATGCACGCGGCGAAGAGCTATGGCTGAAGGACGGCGCGGTCAAGATCGGCCCGCAGTTTCATGAACTGCTGGAGTACCTCGTGCTCGCGAGCGAAATCGAGCCGCTCGATCCCATGGAGCGCGCGTTCCACGAGACGGGCCGCTCCTGTCTGGCCGGCACGGACCGGCTGCATGAACAATGGTCGCTCGTGCAGGAATACGCATTGACGCCTGAACTGCCCGCCATGTCGCATGGATGGGAGAGCCCCGAACTCGATCATCGGCTGGTGGCGTGCAAGGGTGCGCCTGAGGCGATCTGCTCGCTGTGCCACCTCGAAGCCGGTGAGGCGCGAGCGCTGATGGAGCGCGCCACGCATATGGCGGAAAGCGGGTTGCGCGTGCTCGGCGTGGCGCGGGCGCGGCATTGCGGCGAAACGTGGCCTGATCAGCAGCACGACTTCGCGTTCTCGCTGGTGGGGCTCGTCGGACTGCTCGACCCTGTGCGCCCGGAGGTGGCAGGCGCGGTTGCGCAGTTGAAGGTCGCGGGCGTGCGGGTCGTGATGATTACCGGCGACTATCCGTCGACGGCGCGGGCGGTCGCGGCGGAAGTCGGCATCGACAGCGCCCGCGTCGTAAGCGGCGCCGACCTTGCCGGCATGGACGATGCCGCGTTGCAACGCGCGATCGTCGACGCAAGCGTGTTCGCACGAGTCAGGCCGGAGCAGAAGCTGAGGCTCATCGACGCGTTCAGGCATGCGGGCGAGGTCGTCGCGATGACGGGCGACGGCGTCAATGATGCGCCCGCGTTGAAAGCCGCGCATATCGGCATCGCGATGGGCACGCGGGGCGCGGAGGTTGCGCGCGAGGTGGCGTCGCTGGTGTTGCTGCGTGACGACCTGACGCCGATCGTATCGGCCCTGCGGCTCGGCCGGCGCATCTACGAGAATCTGAAGATGGCGGTGGCGTACACGATCGCGGTTCATATTCCGATGATCGCCGCCGCGACCCTTCCCGTGGTGGCGGGTTGGCCGCTCATGCTCGCGCCGGTGCACATCGTGTTCCTCGAAATGATCATCACACCCGTTTGCTCGATTGTCTTTGAAAACGAACGGGAGAGCCGCTCGCTCATGCGTGATCCGCCGCGGCGAATCGGCGAGCGGCTCATGTCCAACCGCATCCTGGGGCTGAGCATTGCGCTCGGGTGCGTAGCCGCCCTGATCGTCGTAGGCGTGTATGCGGCACTGCTCGGGCGCGGATTCGATCCGCTCGACGCTCGCACGGCCGGCTTCCTGCTGCTCGTGGCATGCAACGTCGGGCTGATGTTCGCCGTGCGCGCGTTGCCGCACCGGCCGTCGGCGCGCCGCGCACGCCAGACGAACTTTTATGGGTGGGCCGTCGTGTTGCTTACGACGCTCGCTGCGGGCGTATTGATGACCTGGCCGGCGCTTGCCCGGCTGTTCGCTCTGCGTCCTGTTCTTGCCGTATGGCTGTGAGTCTGTCCATGCGGCGAAGCCATCACGGCAGGTTTGACCTCGATCAATCACATCGTGCCGCAGGGCCATAGTCTGAGGAGGTGGCGCATTGCCGGTGGGGCGCAACTTATTTGCGGGAATGCTTGCCGCGTCGAATCAGTTCGCAGCCGCGCGCAATCGCGCTGCCAGGTCATGCCGGAGGAGAAATTCCATGAAGTCGGACAGTCAATTGAAGCAGGAAGTCGAGGACGAACTGATGAGCAGTCCAGCCGTCGACGCAAACGGGATAGGTGTTGCCGTGGTCGACCGCGTGGTCACGATCACGGGACACGTTCCAAACTATGCGGCGAAAGTCGCGGCCGAAAAATGCGCGATGCGAATCGCCGGTGTCGTCGCGGTGGTTGTCGGTATCGACGTGAAACTGCGCGAATCCGAGCGGCGTACCGACGAGGACATCGCCTTGAGCGTGCGCGCGGCCCTGGACTGGATCGCCGGCCTCGAAGAGCATGCGATCAGGATCAAGGTGGAGAAAGGCTGGGTGACATTGAGTGGCGAAGTCGAGGACGGTTACCGCAGCCACATTGCCGAGAAAAATGTCGTCCATATGCGTGGTGTGACGGGCGTGACGAATGAGATCAGGATCCGCGGTTCGGCTTCTCCGCTCGACATTGAGTACAGCATCCGCAAAGCCATTCAACGGCATACCGATCGCGAGTTGAAGCATGTGGGCGTCGAAGTCGACGACGGCAAGGTAACCTTGTCGGGGCGTCTCAGTTCGGGCGTCGAACGCTCCATCGTGACGGGCGCGGCGCGCTCGACGCCGGGTGTGACGGCCGTTGTCGACCGTCTGGTGGTCGGTTGACGAAGCAGACCGCTGCCGCCGCGCTCATGGTTGTCGTGACCGGTTGTCGAGCGCGGCGTGTGCTTCATGCCAACGGACGATGGCGGACCAGATATCCGCCGCCGTCTCGCAGAAAATGAATAGTGCGGCGTCCTGTGGCGCGATCATGCCTTCGCTGATCAGAAACTCGAAATTGATCGCGCGGCGCCAGAACGATTCGCCGACCAGCACGACGGGCAGCCGCCGGATCTTGTTCGTTTGCAGCAGGGTCAACACTTCGAACAACTCGTCACAGGTTCCAAAGCCGCCCGGAAAAAACACGGCGGCTTGCGCGCGTTCCAGCAGATGGAGCTTGCGAATGGCGAAATAGTGAAGCTTGAAGCAGAGTTCAGGTGTGAGGTAGGGATTGGGTTCCTGCTCACGCGGCAACGCGATATTCAAGCCGATGCTCGGCGCCTTGAGTTCGTACGCACCTCGATTCGCTGCTTCCATGATGCCGGGTCCGCCGCCGGTGACGACGGCGAGCGACGACAGCGCTCCCGTGCACCGCGCGCTGCCGACAATACGGCCGAATTCGCGCGCGATCCCGTAGTAGCGACTGCGCTTGAGCAGTTGCTTCGCGACTTGCAAGGCGCTCTCGCTCTCGGGGTCGCCGGGCCGGCTTTCGAGCGTCCGCCGCGCTTCCTCGACCCGGCGGCGGGCGGCGGCCGGCGCGATGATCCGTGTGCTGCCGTACACCACGATCGTGTGCTGTATCGCATGGCGCTGCAACGTCTCTTCAGTCTTCCAGTAGTCGAGTTGCAGACGGATGCCGCACATTTCCGGGCGCCGCAGAAAGGCGAGGTCTTCGTCCGCTTCCAGGTAGGTTGGGCTTTCGATCATATGGCGCACGCGCGCCGAACGTTCGAAAGGGGCGTCCGCGTGGAGCCGCCGCGCTCTTCGCACGGATTCGGCCACGGCGGGCGCGTCCTGACACTGCGCGCACGCGGGGTCCGCACGATGCTCGACCACCGTGCCGACACGCGTTGCCTCGTTTTTATGGATGCTTGTCATGCGCGCTCCCGCCCGCTTCGTTACCGCAAAACGTTTATTGAAAGCCCGGTTGACCGATTTGCCCGGCGCTTTGCGCAACCCGCCGTAGCCTGTCGGTGTTGAAGCCCATCGCGGCTAGCCGGGCGAGCATGCCGGCGTAGGTGGCATCGTCCATCGCCGGCGCGCGTGCGAGTACCCACACCATGTTGCCGTCGGCCATGCAGCGAATCGTGTAGCGATAGTCGGGGTCCACATACGCGGTGACAACCACCACTTCGAACGGCCAGATCAGTCCCACTCGCCATTTCGTGTTGCCGGTTCCGGGCATCACCTTCGCGACGAACTGGCTTCCCGTCGGCGGCTGATCGAAACCGTGACGCCGGCCGAGGTACTTGTCGTCGATGCTTCCGTCGTCGCGCAAGGTCCACTCGTCGTAACTGCCGACATAATCGGATTCGCTGAGAAACGGGGTGTCCGCGATCACGTACCAGCGGCCCATGTACCGCTGCAGATCGATTGGCGGTCCTGCCACGCAGGCGGACTGGGATGCTTGCGCGTGCGGCGGGACCGCCGGATCATGCGCGCACCCCGCAAGGAGCATGGCAAGCGAGGCGATGCACGCCATTGACTTGTGCATAGGGTTTATCCGATGGGTTAGCGATGAAGCAACCTTGCCCGAATCCCCGCACACGAGCGCCCGGCCTTCGTCAATGAACTGGACAGGCCGCTGAAGTTCACGATCTCGCGGCGAAGGCGCGGATGAATACAGGCGAGGCCGAGGAACGCGCCCGGCAGCATTAAAAGGCCAACGAGTATTGTGCTTCTCAACATATCGCCTCCGGACCCCGATTGGTTTCTCTATTGATCGAGCATAAGGTTCGCGGCTCATGGCAGATTGACGTGTGTCAAGGCTGCGACGGGCCCCGCGAAAGTGACGGTAATACGCCCCAGGAGAGCGCCATGCGGGCCACAATGCGGACATCGGGGCACATTCACTGAGCGCGCGGATCTGCTTTTTGACGACGCTCCATCCTCGTACGGTGACAAGGCATGAAACATTTCGATGTGTTCAATGGTGACGCCGACGGAATCTGCGCGCTGCATCAATTGCGATTGACGAAGCCGTTGAAGTCTTTGCTGATCACCGGTGTCAAGCGCAACGTGGAACTGCTCGCCCGCGTTCCAGCCAGGTCCGGCATATCCGTGACCGTGCTGGACATCTCGTTGGACTCCAATCGGGCCGCGTTGCTCGAATTGCTTCGACACGGCGCCGAAGTCGAGTACTTCGATCATCACTTTTGCGGAGCCATTCCTGAGCATCCCAACCTGAAGGCGCACATCGACACCGCGCCCGACACGTGTACGAGCCTGCTCGTGGATCGCCATGTGGGCGGGCGACAGCGGCTGTGGGCTATCGTGGGCGCTTACGGCGACAACCTCCTGCACGCGGCGCGCACGCTTGCCGCGAGTTGTACGCTCGAGCCCGCGCAACTCGACCAGTTGCGTGAACTGGGCGAGTCGATCAACTACAACGCCTACGGAGAGAGTGAGGCGGATTTGCTGATCCCGCCTGTCATGCTTTACGAAATTTTGCGCCCGTATGCCGATCCATTCGACTTTCTGGCGAACGAGCCGATCGCGCGGACGCTCTGTGAATCGCTACGCCGGGACATGGCACTGGCGCTGAGTTTGCCGCCCGATACCGCTTTAGCGGGCGGAACCATCTATGTGCTGCCCAATGAACCGTGGGCACAACGAGTGCGCGGCGCTTTCGGCAATTTTCTGGCGACGAGTTCTCCTGATCGTGCTCACGCCGTGCTGAGCCAGAGCGTTCAGGGGGAATACGTCGTCAGCGTGCGCGCGCCGCTGGCGAATCCTTATGGTGCCGTCGAACTGTGCAGGCAGTTCACAGGCGGAGGAGGGCGCGAGGCTGCGGCGGGTATCGGCCGGCTTCCGCATGATCGGCTGAGGGAATTTACGGTCGCGTTTGAACGAGCGTTCGCTGATGCGTCTCAGGCTCAGACACTTTCCGCTCAGGCTGCGGGGCCAGCCACGAAGTGACGCCGCGTGCACTACTGCGTGTCCTGAGATGGACGGGCGAGGAGCGCGCGTACTTCAGCGTCGTTGGTCTGCTCGAACTCCTGATAGAACTGGCCGACGCCGCCGAAATGACGCGCGCGGTGCAGACAGACGAACTCATCGGCGAGGGCGGCGAGCCGCCTGGCCGTGCTTTCCGGCGCGACCGGTACGGCAACCACGATTCGAGCCGGCTTGCCGCTGCGCAACGCCGCAATGGCGACACGTACCGATGAGCCGGTAGCGACGCCGTCGTCGACGATGATCACTGTGCGGCCCTCGAGATTTAGCGGTGGATCCTGTCCGCGATAGAGCGCTTCTCGCCGTGCCAGCTCGCGGCGTTCATCGTTGAGTACGGTGACGACTTCCGACTGGCTGACGCCTGCCATCCGGATCGTCTGCTCGTCGAGATAAAGCGCGCCGCCCGAGGCTATCGCGCCCATGGCCATTTCCGGATCTTGCGGCACACCCAGCTTGCGCACGATCAGCACGTCGAGCGGGACGCCCAGCGCACGCGCGACCTCGTAGCCGACCGGCACGCCGCCACGCGGCAACGCCAGTACGATTACATCGGCGCGCCCTGCGTAGTCGCCCAATTGCCGCGCGAGCAGGCGCCCTGCGTCGGCGCGATCGCGGAACGGAGGCTCTGTCTCTATCCGGTTCCAGATCATGGCATCACCGCTTCGATCCACAATCGGCCCATCTTGCGAGGATAGATTGTCATGTCCCGTCTCCCTCCGAATGCGCGATACTGCGGCACTCGTCGCTCACCTGATCGATATCTCGCGATAGAGCCGCTCGATTTCCCCGCGCTCACAGAGCGTCGTGCCCGCACCGAGCAAAGTCGCCGATGCCGCAGCCATCCCATAGCGAAACGCTTCATCGATATCCGCATTTCGATTCAGCGCCCAGATCAGCGCGCCGACAAAGCTGTCACCGGCGCCGATTGAACTGGTCACTTTCATCGGCAGTCCCGCCGCCCGCAAGCACCGCTCGGCGGTGACCACCAACGCGCCTCGCTCTCCGAGTGTCAGCGCGACGATCCGGGCGCGACCGGCGCGCACGATCTCCTGCGCGGCGTCGATCCAATCAGGTTCTTCGCGTAGTGGCCGGCCCGTGAGATCCCGCAACTCGTTCAGACTCGGCTTGACGAGCCAGACGCCTGCGTCGAGCGCCGCGGTCAGTGCCGGGCCCGACGTGTCGAGCACGACCCGCGTGTCCTGTGCCGACGCGAGGTTCGCGAAGCGCGCGTAAATGTCGTCCGGCGCACCGGGAGGCAGGCTGCCGCTCAGCACCAGATAGCGGGGCGGCGCGCTCAGTGCGCGGACCTCGTTGATGCAGCGCTGCCATTCGAGCGCGGCGAGCGTCGGCCCCGGCAACACGAAGCGGTATTCCAGACCGGTGGATTGCTCGTGAACGGAGAAATTCTCGCGCGTTTCCCCGGCGATCTCGATGCACACGCCGGTGAACGCTTCGGCGTCCAGCAGACGTCTTAGCATCTCGCCGGTTGCGCCGCCCGCGAGATAGAAGGCCGAGCAGTCTCCGCCAAGACGCTGGATGACGCGGGCGACGTTGATCCCGCCGCCGCCCGGATCACGCCGCGCGGCGCTGCATCTCAGCTTGCGAGTATCGACCACCCGTTCGATCGATGTCGCGACATCGACGGCGGGGTTGAGTGTGATCGTCACGATGTCCGGCATGGTTGGCCAGTCTCCTTCGATTCGGCGCAGCGAGCGGCTAGGCCGCCGAAATCACCGGTACCGCCGATGCTTCCGATGCCGCCAACGCGGCCTGCTCGGCGGCGGCAACGCGTTGCTTGACCGCGATGAAGCTATCGGGGCTCACCGACATCGAATCAATGCCGCATTCGACGAGAAACCCGGCGAACTCAGGATGGTCGCTCGGCGCCTGGCCGCACAGACCGATATGCACGCCCGCCTTGTGCGCTTCGGCCACGACACGCTCGATCATCCATCTGACGGCGTCATCCTGTTCGTCGAACAGTTCGGCGAGTTCGACGGAGTCCCGGTCCACGCCCAGGGTCAACTGCGTCAGATCGTTGCTGCCTATGGAGAAGCCATCGAAGCGTTGCGCGAAAGCCTTGGCCAGAATCACGTTGGACGGTATCTCGCACATCACATACACCTGGAGATCTGCTTCCCCGCGTTTCAGCCCGTTTTCCGCCATGACTTCGAGCACGCGGTCGGCTTCTTTCGTCGAGCGGCAGAACGGAATCATGACAACCACGTTGTCAAAGCCCATTTCGTTGCGCAGGCGGCGAATAGCCTGGCACTCCAGCGCAAAACCTTCGCGGTAGCGCGCCGAGTAGTAGCGCGACGCGCCGCGGAAACCCAGCATCGGGTTTTCTTCCTTCGGCTCGAACTCGGAGCCGCCGATCAGGTTGGCGTACTCGTTCGTTTTGAAGTCACTCATACGAACAATCACGGGATGCGGGTATTGAACGGCGGCAATCCGGCCCAGACCCCGCGCGAGCCGGTCCACGAAATACTCGGTTCGGGGTTCATAGCCGGCGGTCAGTTCGGCGATGGTCTTTTTTGCGTCCTCGTCTTTTAACGTGTCGTAGCGGACAAGGGCCATTGGATGAATCTTGATATGGTTGCTGACCACGAATTCCATGCGCGCCAACCCGACGCCGTCGGCGGGGATTCGCCACCAGCGGAACGCCGCAGCCGGATTGGCGAGGTTCAGCATGATCCTCGTGCGCGTTGCGGGGATGTTGTCGAAATTGATTTCCTCGACCTCATAGTCGGCGGTGCCTTCGTACACGAATCCTTCGCGGCCTTCGGCGCATGAAACGGTGACGTTCTGCTCATCGTGCAGCACATGGGTCGCATTGCTCGCACCGACGATAGCCGGAAGACCGAGTTCCCGGCTCACGATCGCGGCGTGCGAGGTACGCCCGCCGAAATCGGTGACGATCGCGGCAGCACGTCTCATGAGAGGCACCCAGTCGGGGTCCGTCGTTCGTGTGACGAGAATCGATCCGTCGACGAAGCGGTCCGCCTCGCGCGGACTGTCGATCACGCAAACCGCTCCGGCTGCCACGGCTTCGCCGATGCTCACGCCGGATACGAGCTTGCGGCCCGCCTTTCTGACGTGATAAGTCTTGACGGCGCTGGCCTCCCTGCGCGACTCGACAGTTTCCGGCCGGGCCTGAACGATGAAGATTTCGTCGGTACTGCCGTCTTTGGCCCATTCGATATCCATCGGCTGGCCGTAATGCTTTTCGATCGTGCACGCCCAGCGCGCCAGGGTGAGAATTTCCTCGTCGTTCAGTACGAACGCCGCGCGCTCCGCCTTCGAGGTCGGCACGTTTTTGGTGGGCCGCTCGCTCTCGTTCGTGTAGATCATCTTGAGGCCCTTGCCGCCGCGTTTCTTTTCAATGATGGGCGACAGTTTAGGGTCGGACAGAAGCGGTTTGAACACTTCATACTCGTCGGGATCGACCGTGCCTTGCACGACATTTTCGCCGAGGCCCCAGGCCGCGTTGATCAGGACAATCTTCTCGAATCCGGTTTCCGTGTCGATGGAGAACATCACGCCAGCTCCACCCTGGTCGGAGCGCACCATGCGTTGTACGCCGACCGAGAGAGCAACCTTCAGGTGGTCGAATCCTTTCGCCTGCCGATAGCTGATCGCGCGGTCCGTGAAGAGCGATGCATAGCAGCGCCTGCAGGCTTCCAGCAACGCGCGCTCGCCCCTCACGTTCAGAAACGTTTCCTGCTGTCCGGCGAAGCTGGCGTCCGGCAAATCCTCGGCGGTCGCGCTCGAACGCACGGCCACGTCCATCTCGGTCGATCCGGCGCGGCGGTTCAGTTCCGCGTAGCCGCGGCGGATGGCTTGAGCCGTGTCATCGGGCCATTCACCGCGCAGGATGGCCCGGCGGATAGTCTGCCCGGCTTCGGCCAAAGGGATCTTGCCGTCAGCCAGTTCCGCAAGCACGGACGACAGCATGTTCGTCAGGCCATTCGCTTCGATGAAGTGCCGGTACGCGTCGGCTGTCACGGCAAAGCCTGGTGGCACTTTAATGCCGCGCGCCCCGAGATTGGCCACCATTTCACCGAGCGAAGCATTCTTTCCGCCGACGCGAGGCACATCGGTGCGCCGCAGTTCCTCGAACCAGACAACGTGCTGATCGTCCATGTGCTACTCCTTTGCGGCGGCCAGATACCGATATGCCGGCAGACGTGAACCAACCGTGAACCAGGCGCGAGCCAGGCGCGAACGTCGGCCGCGGCCGGCGAGATGGGCCGGGCTTGTCGGCCCTGGCCGGGCGTCAAATCGTCAGGAAACCCTGGAAAATCCAGGGAAGCTTCAAACGGGAAGCGTGGGTCGGCTCATCGAACGGGCCGGTGCAGGAGCCGGAGAAGCCAGGACTGCCATCGGATGAAAACGCCGGCACGAATGAATAGACGTCGTTGACCGTGACCAGAAAGTCGGGGTTGAACCGGGAAGGCGCGTAGATCGAAACGTTCTTGAAGAACTTGAGCGATGGCTCATCGAGCAGTGCGTCGGGTGTCGCGGCGCTCAACGGCTCCGCCGTGTCGTAGTGCGCGGGTAGCTCGAAGCGAAACTTTCCGTGTGTGACGGTCTCTGGCGGTGTGAAAGTCAGTTGGACGCCGGGATAGCACAAAGCGTAAGCCGGCGGCGCAACAGGCCCTTCAGGCCCGACAAGGAGGGGCGGATAGGCCCAGAGGGCGAGCGTCAGCGGGCTAGTCCGCTGAGCGAAATATTCGGCCAGCCAGTTCATGTTGTCTCCTCCTATGGGCATGGGGACGTCGTCGTTCCATGCCGGTCTCAACAGCGTCGGGTGTTCACGACGTGATGCAGGCGCGGATCTCGCCGCGCACCGAACCGCGCACCGAGCCGCGCACCGAACCGAATGGTCTGCATCGCTTCACCGTGACTCTTTCAGCATATGCGCGCGACCTTGGACGCCGTTGATGTGCATCAACCCCGAAGTCACTGCCGAACCAGAACGGCGCGACGCGGCGCATGAGCGTGACGTGGTCCGGGCGTGCTTGACTTGAGTCAATCGGGAGTCGCCGGCGCAGGACTATGGTTCACGCATCCGGTCCCGGATTCTTTCGCATTCACGGCGCGCATCGCGCGCGGCGAAGGGCGCATAGCGGCAGGAGATATCGATGAAATCAGATCTGGAACTCAAGCATGACGTGGATCAGGAGTTGCTTTGGGATCCTGCGCTCGATGCCAGAACCATCACCGCCACGGTGCTCAACCGCATCGTCACGCTCGAAGGTTCCGTGAACAGTTGCGCCCAGAAACTCGCCGTGCAGAAAGCCGTGCAGCGGGTAGCCGGCAGTCGTGCGGTGGTGCTCGACCTGGTGGTTCGCGCGCCGTCCCCGCTGAAGCACACGGACGAGGATCTGGCTGACGCGATCGTCTCGGCGTTGCGATGGCAGGAAGGACTTCCCGAAGACGCGATCCAGGTGTTGGTGGAACACGGTTGCGTCACGCTGACCGGCGAGGTGGATTACGGCTTCCAGCGTCAGATGGCCGAAGTACTCGTGAGCCGGATGCGAGGGGTCGTAGGCGTGGCCAATCAGATCGAGGTACGAATCGATCCGGTCGCCGCCGACGTCAGCAAACAGGTGGCCGATGCATTGCAACGGCGTTCGCGGCATGAGTCGGGCGGTATTTCGGTCGACGTGCACGATGGCGTCGTCCGCTTGACCGGCGTGGTCGACTCGCTGCTCGACAAGCGGGTGGCCTGCGGCGTCGCCTGGGGCACCAAGGGCGTCCGGTGGGTGGTCGACCAACTGGTCGTCGCATGAATGGCATCGGCGCAGCATGCGCGCGCCGGAACGTCTGTGCGCTTGATCTGAAACACTGTGGGCGCTACGCGCCTTCCTACCCTGTTCGCAACTACTGCGACTTCTATGACGAGGGGTTCCGAAATGACCGCGATACAAGCACGATTGAAGCGCAAACAGATGCGCCGCGACAAACAGCCTCAGGCCCATATCTACGACAGTTACCGGCCGCGCGGACGGAGTGCCGGCGCATCGCGTTGCCCCGACTGCGGCGCGATCTATGACGACGGCCGCTGGACGTGGCGCATGTCGGCCGAGCAGATGCATCAGTTGCAATGCCCGGCGTGCAAGCGGATCCACGAGCAGGCGCCGGCTGGAGAAATCACGTTCGACGGTGACTATTTGCTGAGCCGCGCGGACGAGGTCCTGGCGCTGCTTCATCACCAGGCAGATGGCGAGAGCAAGGAACATCCGCTCGAACGGATCATGGATATCCAGCAAAACCCGGAGCATATCGTCGTGCAGACGACGGGGCCGCATCTGGTTCGCCGGCTCGGCGCGGCCATGTTGCATGCGCATCAGGGAACGCTGGAGATCAGCTACCGGGACAACGAAGGGCTACTGCGTGCCCATTGGGCCCGTTCATCGGTGAAGTGACAGGCGCGGCCGGTTTTCCCCAACTGACCGACGATCGACGCAAACGGCGATGAATGAAAAATCCAATTTCACTGGCTTCCTGATACCGGTCGGCGTCGTACTCCTGCTGCTGGCGCAGATCTTCCTGTACCGGCAGCCGATCGAACCGATTGCGTACAGCGACTTTCACCGGCTGCTGGTCGCCCGGCAACTCGACAATCTGGAAATCGGCACGGAGCAGATCACCGGCAGCGTCCGGATGCCCGGCGCGGCTGCGCTGTTGCCGGCCTCCGCCGCAAGCGGAATCGCCGCCAACGGCGAGCCGTGGCGCTTTTCGACCGTGCGGGTGAGCGACGAGCATCTGATCGAGGATCTGGCCGGCTCGGGCGTCCGCTATACCGGTGTGGCCGACAAGATGGGCTTGGCGGCATTGCTGGGCTGGATCTTTCCGGTCCTGATGTTTGCGGCCGTCTGGAGTGTTTTCATGCGGCGCGGTGGCGGTGGTTTGCGCGATTTCAGCGGGATCGGCAAAAGCAAGCCCAGAATCTACGTCGCGCAGGATACCGACGTTACGTTCGACGACATCGCCGGCATTGACGAAGCGAAAGCCGAACTGAAACAGATCGTCGAATTTCTGCGTAACGCCGAGCGCTATCGCCGCCTCGGCGGCAAGATTCCGAAGGGTGTGCTGATCGTCGGTGCGCCGGGTACCGGCAAGACCTTGCTCGCGAAAGCCGTGGCGGGAGAGGCGGGCGTGCCGTTCTTTTCGATTAGCGGGTCGGCGTTCGTCGAGATGTTCGTGGGCGTTGGGGCGGCGCGCGTGCGCGACCTGTTCGAACAGGCGCAAAAGAAGGCGCCGTGCATCGTCTTTATCGACGAACTGGATGCGCTGGGCAAAGTGCGCGGCGCCGGGGTCACGTCCGGCAACGACGAACGCGAGCAAACGCTGAATCAACTGTTGGTCGAGATGGACGGATTTCAGCCGAATTCCGGCGTGATCATTCTGGCGGCGACCAATCGCCCGGAGATTCTCGATCCGGCGTTGCTGCGTCCTGGACGCTTCGACCGGCACATCGCGATCGACCGCCCGGACCTCAACGGACGCCACCAGATTCTGCAGGTCCACGTGAAGAAAGTGACCTTGGCCGCCGACGTCGATCTGGCCGAGATTGCATCACGCACGCCCGGTTTCGCCGGAGCCGATCTCGCCAACGTGGTCAACGAGGCGGCCTTGCATGCTGCCGAACTCGACAAGCCGGCGGTAGGCATGGCGGACTTCGACGAAGCGATCGACCGTGCGATGACGGGCATGGAACGCCGAAGCCGCGTGATGAACGAACAGGAAAAGATCACTATTGCCTACCACGAAGCGGGACACGCGCTGGTCGCGCTGAGCCGGCCGCATTGCGACCCCGTCAAGAAGGTATCGATCATTCCGCGTGGCGTCGCGGCGCTCGGCTATACGCAGCAGGTGCCGACCGAAGACCGCTACGTGCTGCGCAAAAGCGAACTGCTGGACCGGCTCGACGCGTATCTCGGCGGCCGAGTGGCGGAGGAGATCGTCTTCGGCGACGTCTCGACTGGCGCCGAGAACGATCTGGATCGGGCCACGGCGTTGGTGCGGCATATGGTGACCCGCTATGGAATGAGCGAACCGTTGGGGCTTTTCACGTTCGACAGCAGCGATCCCGGCTTGGGTTATCCGTCGGCGGGCGGGCGCGGCGAGCGCTTCAGCGAGAGCACGGCGAAGCTGGTCGACGACGAGGTTCGGCGCACACTCGCCGAGGCGCATGAACGTGTCACGCGCACGCTCGCTGAGCGCCGCGAGCAGTTGGACCGCATCGCGAGGCGGCTCCTGGAGTGCGAAGTGCTCGATCAGGCCACCTTGCTGCAGGTGATGGCTGGCGACGCGGCGCCGGCCGCAGGGCGGCAACCAGGCACGCCAGAGGCGGAGATGCCAGGTGTCGCGCAGGACGCTTCTGGCCGTGCGGCGCCCGAGGCGCACATGACAGGCAGTCCGTCTCCAGTCGAGCAACACGGTTGACCCGGATAGCGGTTAGCGATCCACGCGCCGGACTGCCCGCGCCTGAACGGCACGGTAGCACCCGGCGATAGAACGAACCGGAGCCGACGCGCTAATCGATGGAGCGCCAGAACGCGGTCAGCGCAGGGTAAATGACATCGTGCCATTTCGGCCCGGTGAACAGGTCGTAGTGGTCGCAATTCTCAACGGTCAGCATTTGCCGCATGGCCGGCGCAATACCGCTGCAAAGCGTCTGTGCCGCATGTGTCTGGCCGGCTCCGGTAATGTCGTCGCGTGCGCCTTCGACCGTGCAGAGCGCCGTCGAAACGATATCCTGAGGCCGCACCGGTTGCGTGCCGATCTGCCAGGTCCCGCGAGCCAGCGAGTATTCCTGAAAAGACACACGGATCGAATCGAGAAAGTAGTCCTCGGTCATGTCGAGGACAGCCGCATATTCGTTCAGGCGCCGCAAAGCACTCGCGGTCGCCCGCTCATCGCCCGAACACTGGGCGGCCCAGTAGCCCGATTCGAGCGCCCATTGCCGGTCGGGGTTGGCGGCGACGAACGCCGCATGCTGGACGAACCCGGGATAGACGCGCCGGCCGGCGCCGGGGTGGGGCGGCGGGACCGTGTCGATCGCCGTGTTGCG
Organism: Paraburkholderia sp. RL17-381-BIF-C; assembly: GCF_046026435.1. Classification (NCBI taxonomy): domain Bacteria; kingdom Pseudomonadati; phylum Pseudomonadota; class Betaproteobacteria; order Burkholderiales; family Burkholderiaceae; genus Paraburkholderia; species Paraburkholderia sp. RL17-381-BIF-C. Next base: position 82,262 of record NZ_JARESX010000031.1, read on the forward strand.
AAACCAGTCGAGCGAATGGGTTCCAGCAAACTTGCCGATCTGCGTTGGAGCGATACGCGCGTCGATCGGACCGCCCATGAGCGTGATGCTGCGCGCGGGCAGCTCGCCGGCGCTTGCCGACAGCGCGGCGGCCGCTAGCGCGGGGCTCGTTGCCTGACAAACGGCGACGATGTGCAGCGCTGTGCTTCCCGTCGCGCGCAAGAACTGCTGGATGACGAGGACGTAGTCGTCGAGTCCGAATGACCCGGCGTCCAACGGCACGTCGCGCGCGTTCGCCCAGTCGGTGACGTACACGTCACCGTCCTGCAGCAGCGTTTCAACGGCTTCGCGCAACATCACCGCGTGGTGGCCCGCGAGCGGTGCACAGAGAAATACCGCGGGCGCGTCGCTGCCCGGCTCCGGCAGGAACGCCCCGACGTCGGGCGCGCGGCTGAACTTGCGCAGCGCGCAAAACGGCGTGCGCTCGATCACCTGCTCGACGACCGCAACGTCCCGTCCGCCGATGCGTACTGTCGGGATGTCGAAACGGGGCGCTTCCGCCGGCGGCTGAATCAGGCGGTAGAGCCAGTCGTAACCCATCGCGGCGGCTCGCGTCTCGGGCGCTTGCATGCTGCCGTCGCCGGCAGGCAGACTCCACGCGCCAAGCATGCGCATCAGGTTGCGCTGTGTTTCCAGCCATGCGTACCACATGCTGCCTCCTCAAGGTTCTATTGGACCCGTCAGTCGATACCGGCGCCGATCGTTTGCCGCGCCTGCGAAGCCACGCGGGCGTTATTCGTGTGCTGTTCTTGCCTGTTCGCGGTCTCGCACGATTTCATACCTGCCCCGGAGAGCGATCCGGAGAATTCTCTGCATAGCCGAGGATAACGTTGCGCCGGCCAGTTCTCATGGGCTTGACCGTGATCAACGAAGCCAGGTTCACAGCGAATACTGTAGGTCTGCAGGGATACACGAGTTTGCGCCGGGTAGCGTGCGCCGATGCCTGCATTCATCAGCCCAGTCCACGGGGTCATTAAAACAGGGAGAAGGCTCAATGCGCATCCTATGTCTTGGTTTGCTGGCTGTCATGGTCATGGCGGTTTCCGGATGCGGTTACAACGCCATTCAGAGGCAGGACGAGCAGGTAAAGGCAGACTGGTCGGAGGTGGTCAACCAATACCAGCGCCGCGCCGACCTGGTGCCGAACCTCGTGAATACGGTAAAGGGTTTTGCTGGCCAGGAGCGGTCCGTGCTGATCGGCGTTACCGAGGCTCGCGCGCGTGTCGGATCCGTGCAGGCTACACCCGAACTGCTGAACGACCCTCAGGCGTTCGCCCGTTTCGAGTCGGCTCAGGCGCAACTATCGAGTTCGCTCTCGAGGCTGCTCGTCGTATCCGAGGCGTATCCGCAGCTGAAGTCTGACGCGAACTTTCGCGACCTGCAGGCACAACTCGAAGGCACCGAAAACCGCATTGCGGTGGCCCGAAACCGATACATCAAGGCAGTGCAGGACTACAACACGACGGTTCGGTCGTTCCCTTCCAATCTGACGGCCAGTGTGTTCGGCTACAAGGAAAAGCCCAATTTTTCGGTCACGAACGAAGCGGAGATCGCTCGGCCGCCGCAGGTCGATTTCACTACGGCGCCCACGCCGGCAAGCGGAGCAGCCAATTGAACCTCCTCAAAGTCGCCGGCACATGGCTATTTGTGCTCTCAGCATTTTTGTCGTCTGGCGCCGGCGCGCAAGCGCCGATTCCGGCCCTGACCACGCATGTGACGGACGTGACGGGCACGCTCGCCGACGCTCAACGCGCATCGCTCGAACAGACCTTGCAGGCGTTCGAGGCGAAAAAGGGCAGCCAGATCTCGGTGCTCATGGTGCCGACCACCGCGCCGGAAACCATCGAGCAATATTCGCTTCGCGTTGTCGAGCAATGGAAGCCGGGCCGCAAGAATATCGATGATGGCGTGCTGCTGATCATCGCGAAGGAGGACCGGACGCTTCGCATCGAAGTCGGCTATGGCCTCGAAGGCGCGCTCACCGACGCGACGAGCAGTCGCATCATCAACGAGACGATCGTTCCGCGGTTCAAACAGGGCGATTACTACGGCGGCGTCGCCGCCGGCGTCGACAGCATCATGCGTGTGGTCGATGGCGAGCCGCTGCCGCCGCCGGACCAGCGCGCAAGCGGCCCGGTGCAGCTTGCACATTATCTGCCGGTTCTTTTCGTGCTGACGCTCGTCGCGGGCGGTGTGTTGCGCGTCTTGCTGGGGCGGCTGCCCGGCGCCGTCGTGACCGGGGGCGCGGTTGCGCTCGTGGCCTGGATGTTGTCGGGCGCGCTGTTCATCGCCGCCGTCGCGGGGGTGATTGCGCTCGCGTTTACGCTGCTCGGCAGCGGTCTCGGCGCGGTCGCCGGCGCTCGCGTGATCGGCGGGCAGCCCGGCAGGTTCGGCGGCGATTCGGGCCGCACGATCTTCCGGGGCGGTGGCGGCGGATTTGGCGGCGGTGGCGCGTCGGGCAGGTGGTAGCCATGAACCTCGAACGCATCGTCAGACATTTGTTCCTGACTCGCTGGCATGTGAACCGGGCCTTTCCGGTCCCCGTGCTGCGCGCCATCGAGAAAGCCGTCCGCGACAGCCATCGCGCGCACATGGGGCAGATCCGGTTTGCGGTCGAAGGTACGCTCCACATCGCGGCGCTATGGGAGGGCATGTCGGCGAGAGAACGTGCGATCGACGTGTTTTCCCAATTGCGAGTCTGGGATACGGAGCACAACAATGGGATACTGATCTATCTGCTGCTCGCCGACCATGATGTGGAGATCGTTGCCGACCGTGGCGTGCATGCGAGGGTCAAGCCGGGCGAGTGGGAAGCCATCTGCCAGCGAATGGAGGCGGAATTCAGACGGGGTAACTACGAGGCTGGCGTGCTGAGTGGCGTCGCGCAGGTAACGGAGTTGCTGAAGAAGCATTTCCCCGCGGAAACCGGGACGTTCGAGGAACTGCCGAGTAAGCCGGCTATTCTTTGACCATGCGCCCGTTTGCGCAGGGCAGACAAGGGTTCCTCGAGCGAGTGGCCAGCGGTGTGATTCGGACTGTTTCGTTTGCACACCGGGCCGACATGCGCGGGGTTCGAAGAGATGTTGTGTGCAGGGAGTTGAAAACGTGAAAGATGCGTACGAGCGGCGTGCATTGCTGCTTCATCTGGGCGACGTGCTGGAGACGGTCAATCGTCTCATGGCTTGTGGCGCCGACAGGCAAACCGTGAACGAGGCGGTGGCCGCGAATGATTCGCTCAAGGGCTTACCGTTGCTCACGCACGTATCGCCCTCGATGAACTCACGGGATTTCATCGAGCATGTCGCCGCTGGTTTTGTTTCGTGGCCGAAAGCGTTGCTTGAATTGGAACTGGATCGCGAGCAGCTCGCGCGTACGGTGCGGCACGCGCTGTTTGCCGGCAACGCGCAAGGCTGGCAGGACTATGCCGCGACACTGCGCGAGGCGGTCGCGTGGTTTGGCTCGGGTCAGGAAGCGATGGAAGCGAGCGAGGCAGCCGACGAGGCCACGAGCAGTGATGCGGAACAGCCGGAGCCTCTGGCTCGCGACGCGCAGATGGCGCGGCCGGGGGCCGGCGATGTCGAACGGGAAAGTGGCGACCCGTCATCGGCTTCGCGTGAGAGCGTGGAAAACGACGAGCGCTTGTACCCGTCGTGGCCCTGGAAGTCGGGAGTGTGACTGGTCTGATCAAATGATGTTCAGCGCGTGCCTTGATTCAGCACAAAGATGATCGGGCGGGCCCGCGATAAGGTTCGTATTGGGGGTGGGGACCCCCAAGGAGTAGCGTGTTGAGCCCGGTTCGTCCGGGCTTTTTTTTGCGCTTCCGCGCAAGAGGGGCTGCTCCCGTTGGTTTGCGAGCCCGCTTGGTGTTGGGCGAGGCCATGCGCGATGACGAGGCATCTAACATCAATCGCGCCTTGGGCGGAATATCAGCCACGCTGCGAGGCTGGTGAACAGCACCGCGATCGTGGCGATGATCCAGAATCCGTGCGTGTCGTATTTGAAGGGAAGGCCACCCACGTTCATCCCGAGCAAACCGGAGATCAGGTTGATCGGCAACGCGATCACGGTGACGGCGGTCAGGATCAACACGCTCCTGTTGGTATGCTCGGCAACGCGGTCGGCAATCTCCGCTTCCAGCAACTTGATGCGCTCCTCGAGGCTGCTCATGTCGCGCAATCTTAGCGAGAACTCCTCGGCGGATTGCCGCAGTGACTGCATGTCTTCGTCACGTGCCCATTTGGGCGGCCGGTTGACGAGGCGAAAGAGCGCGGCGGGCTCCGGCGCCAACAGGCGGCGCAGGCTGACCAGATCGCGGCGAATGATGCCGAGGCCCGAACGCTTCGGCAATTTACCGGCGAGCAGCGTTTCATCCACCTTATCGGCCGATCTCGCCGCCAACCGCACAATCCCGATCAGCACATCGGCCTGCTCTTCCAGCAGGTTGATCAGGAGCGACAGCGGGCTGCGAAAGGGTTGCCCGCTTCGACAGCCAGTCTCAATTGATTGACCGAACGCAGCGGCCGAGCGTGCGCGCTGAGCAGGCAGCGATCGCTGACATTGAGCCATAACGTTGCCACCTGGAGAGGCTTTTGCCTTCCGAAGTCGTATTCGACGTCGTTGAGTACGGCAATGACGTCGTCGTGTACGTGCGTCATACGGGTTGAACGGGAGCCTTCCCTGAGGGCTTCGGCGAAAGCCTCGGGCATGGCCACGCTGTGTTGCAACGGCAAACTCTCCAGCACGGCGGGAATATCATGAAAGTGCAGCCAGATGAATTCGCCGCTGTTGTCGTTGCGATTGGCTAACCACCGGGTCGCCGAGTCTGCGTCTATCTTGCGGCCCACGCCGTCGGCTGAAAACAGATAGCCGCGCTCCAGAGGGAATGCGTCTGTTGTCTGCGCTAGCGGCGTGGCGGTGCTCATTCGATGCTCCTTCCTGCCCGGCATGAGCGGTTGCGCGTCGACGATCTTGAGCGTGCACCTATCCTTATCGGATCATCCGTTTTTTAGTCAGGACGGTGAGCGCGTCAGTCTCGCGGTTATCTCAGTCAAGCCGCGCGAGCGCACGTCGCCTTGAACGCCGTGCCGACTCAAGACCTCTCTGCTCAGGTCCTTCTCTGTTCAGGGCGCTTCGCTTCCTGAACCGGTTGGCGTGACTCAAGCCAGAGCGCGTTGACTATGCCGAACGAAAGCGCCACGCCAATACCAAGAATCCAGCTGAAATACCACATTGTGTGCTCCCGGTTGTTCAGGTCCAGTGATTGAAGCAAGATTC